>NZ_LZHA01000053.1:0-19486 GCF_001690335.1 Gilliamella sp. Gris1-4
CGCCAGTAAAGACCCCGATGACGGCGTCGATTTCGCTACGCGAAATGACTTCGATGATGAAAATAACTGTGGCGACCTACTTTGGCTACCGTGCGAATCAATAAGATTTAGGGCATAGGTTTGGCAGGCCAGATGCCAGATGCCAGATGCCAACCATGGTAATGCATTTTTATTTCCTTGTCAAGTAATTTATTGTTTTTTATGAACTTTTATATCCATTCGCCTGATTTTTGAGCGATTCCTTGCCTGAATAAGCTCAAAAATTATAACTTGATGATGAATAATGCGCCACTTTTTTTGTTGGTTTATTGTAAAGATTTGTTAGCGGGTTAAGTGCGTTGCTTTGGCTTTTTTTTGGGGGGTGGCGTTTTTTATGGGGCGTAGCGGTTGGGTGTTTTTTGGGACTGGTGGAGTAGGTGCTTTTTAAAGGCCTAAAATCGCTCCGGTAGATTATTGATTTTAATGAAGTTTTTTGATTTTCTTTTTAATTAAATCAGGCTGTTATAGTGACGGTGGTGTTGTTTGGGGTATTGGTTTCGGATGTTGTCACTGATGTTAATTATTTCCACAAAAGGTCAAAACATTCGAAACCCAGCTAACCTAAATCAAAAATTAAAGCGTTTTTAACCAAGCTTTAACATCGCTACCTAAGCTTTTATGTCGCATTGCGTATTGTACAAATGTTTGTACATAGCCTAATTTATTACCGCAGTCATGGCTACGGCCTTTTATGCAATAGGCGTCAACGCGATCTTCTTCAAGTAACATGGCAATTGCGTCGGTCAATTGAATTTCACCGCCTGCTCCTAATGGCGTTTTGGCTAGTAAAGGCCAGATTTTTTCAGATAGAACATAACGTCCAACAACGGATTGGTTTGATGGGGCTTCTTCAACTGATGGTTTTTCAACTACGCTGTACATTTGTGCAACATTACCCATAGATAGCTCTTGACCACGACAATCAACAATACCGTAAGAAGAAACTAATTCTTTTGGCACTGGCTCTACCATGATTTGGCTATGTTTGGTTTCATGGTAATTTTTGATCATTGCAGCTAAATTATCACTAGTAAGGTCACTTTCGTATTCATCGATAATCACATCAGGTAAAACAACAGCAAATGGTTCATCACCAACTAAAGGATAAGCACATAATACCGCATGACCAAGCCCTTTTGCCAAACCTTGGCGGACGCTAGTTATGGTGACATTTTTAGGTAAAATGCCTTGTACTTCTTGCAATAATTGGCGTTTAACACGCGCCTCTAACATGGCTTCTAATTCAAAACTGGTGTCAAAGTGGTTTTCAATTGAGTTTTTTGATGAGTGCGTAACAAATATAATTTCAGTTATGCCTGCGGAAATACACTCTTTAACTACATATTGAATAAGTGGCTTGTCAACAACGGGGAGCATCTCTTTGGGGATAGCTTTAGTAGCTGGTAACATGCGTGTTCCCAAACCGGCAACAGGGATAACCGCTTTTGTTACTTTTCCATTTACTGAATTGTCTAAATTTGATGTCATTTTATTTCCTTAAAACAAATTAACTAATTATGTCGCTTAAGTAATTTCACTACGGCGACCATTAACAAATGTATTTTTGACTCATTCTGACTTTTATATATGAGTAATTCAGCCACTCACTTTTGTGCCTGTCTAATAATTGATAAATCGTTAGATTCAATTAGCAAAGGATTATCTATGTCTTTAGCTAAAGAATCAATAGCAATATAAACAATTTGGCAATTTTGTAACACGGCTTGTCTTACTACAAATTTTGCTTTTCGGTCACGTGCTTCTTTTTGTGCTTTGCTGATGTAAAGGTCATCATATCCATCATCATATAATGAGGCTCTTTCGAATAAATTTGGTGTTCGCCAAAATGTCTGTTTGGGATAATTGCGAATAAGAATTTGATCGGTTAATTTGCCTTTTATTCCTGCATAACTACTGGGCAAATGTTTACCTTCTCGACTCTGGCTAATATAAACATGCTGATAGCTTGGTTTATTTGAAGGGAGTGGGTTTAATAAAAATTCAATACCTGACAGGTTTGAATATTGACAATTTTCCATAGTTAAAGGTGCAGTTCGAAAGTTTAACGAGCTGCACCCAACAAGTAAAAATAATGTAACTGTAAATAAAATACGTGACATTTAACCAAATATATTTAAGACATTAAAATATTTGTAGATAGTCTATAACCTTAGTTACATTTTATCACTCACTTTTTCGGCTGTGTGTGAAATGGCTTTTCCACCCGATTCGACATCTTGACCAACACCTTTTACGGTGTTACATCCAACAACTAGAGTCGTCATTGCTATACCTAATATTAACATTAACATTTTATGGAACATAAAAATACACTCCTTTATTAACATGATTGTTTTAGTGCAGCAAATGCTTCTGCCACACGTTCGATATTATGGTGATTTAAACCCGCTACACACATTCTTCCGCTACCCACCAAATAAATAGCAAAATTATCTTTTAATTGTGTAACTTGCTCTTTACTAAAACCGGTATAACTAAACATGCCCTGCTGTTTTACTAAATAATCAAAATGACAATCAGGTGCCGCTTTTTTTAATAATTCAACTAGAGTTGATCGCATGGTTACGATGCGAGTTCTCATCGAGTCGACTTCTTTTAACCATTGTGCTTTAAGTTCTGGATTATTTAAAACATAACTTACTAACTGCACGCCATATGCCGCTGGGGTTGAATAATTTTGGCGAACCGTTGCTTGTAACTGTCCTAACACGCGGTTAGCGATCTGGTTGTTATCACATAAAACAGATAATCCCCCCACTCGTTCACCATAAAGTGAAAATGTTTTCGAAAATGAGTTACTAACAAATCCACACAATCCTACATCTGCCATTTTTCGAATCGCATAAACGTCTTGTTCAATACCTTTGCCAAAGCCTTGATAAGCAATATCCATAAATGGAATAAGATCTCGTGCTTGTAAAACTGCTATTACTTTATCCCACTGTGCTTGCGTTAGATCAGCGCCAGTTGGGTTATGGCAACAAGGGTGTAGTAAGACTATGCTTTTAGCAGGTAATTGATTTAATGTTTCAAGCATTGCTTCAAATTTTACGCCACATGTTTGTTCATCAAAGTAAGGATATTGGTTTACTTTAAAACCAGCACCATTAAAAATGGCGATGTGATTTTCCCAAGTTGGATCGCTGACCCATACTTGTGAATTTGGGAAATAGCGAAATAAAAAATCAGCACCTATTTTAAGAGCCCCCGATCCACCTAAGGTTTGTATCGTTGCGATACGTTTATCTTTAGAGGCCGAATGATCTTCACCAAATAATAAAGATTGGATCGCTTGGCAATAAGCTGGTAGGCCACTCATGGGTAAATACAATTGAGCATCTTGGTTGTGATGATAGATATAATCACGCGCCGTTTTAATACATTGTAATTGAGGCACTATGCTATTTTCATCATAATAATAACCAATACTTAAATTTATTTTGTTGTCTCGACTATCATTAATAAATTCAGTTACTAGTGATAAGATGGGGTCCCCTGAGTACGGCTCTACTTTTTCAAACATTTTTACAATCCAATTGGTACAAATAATAATAATAAATAATTGTAGATTATTGCACCAACTCTATTGGCGATCAATCATTAAATAATAGTTTAATAGCAAATAATTAAGTTGATTTTTGGTTGGAAAATTGCCGTTTTTAATAAGAGGAATTAAAGAACAAAATACCCCCAAAAATTATGTTTTTATATTAATTTTATACTGAAACACATAGTTACCTGAAACTTTTTGACAAAAATTAGCACCTATTGGTGCTAATCTGGTAAGCAAATTTATTTAGCAGCAATAACTTCGATTTCGACTTTGGCATCTTTGGGAATTCGAGCTACTTGTACGCAAGAACGTGCAGGGAAAGATGCATTATTTTCAATAAAAAAGGCTTCGTATACTGCATTTACCGTAGCAAAGTCATTGATATCAGCTAAGAAAATAGTCGTTTTAACGATATTACTTACTTGATAGCCTGCCGCAGTGATGATCGCTTTAACATTCGCTAAACTTTGTTTGGCTTGCTCTTTAACACAAGTTGGCATTTCACCAGTTGTTGGATCTAATGGAATTTGTCCTGAGGCAAATAACATATTACCTAAATCTACTGCTTGAACATAAGGCCCAATAGCTGCTGGCGCTTTATCAGTACTAATTACTTTTACCATGTCCGATTTTCTCCTTTTTAATCTAATCTATTCTGTTTTGTAATTATTAATAATCGTCTTTTTCTCTTTCTTCATTTCAACAGGAACATAATTTTGTGTCAAGTCAGTGCAAAATTATGATCGTGGGACTTATTGAAATTTTCTGATATGATAATGGCAATTTTTCATTTATTACGAGAGTTAATATGTTCGAGAATTTAACCGACCGTTTATCACAGACATTCCGCAATATTAGTGGTCGAGGAAGATTATCTGAAGATAATATCAAAGATGCATTGCGCGATGTTCGTATGGCACTACTTGAGGCCGATGTTGCACTACCCGTAGTTCGTGAATTTATTAATCAAGTTAAAGAAAAGGCTGTTGGATTAGATGTCAATAAGAGCTTAACCCCAGGTCAAGAATTTATCAAAATAGTTCAGGCAGAATTAACAACTGCTATGGGTGAGGTTAATAGTTCGCTCAATTTGGCAACTCAACCACCTGCAGTGATTTTAATGGCAGGTTTGCAAGGGGCAGGTAAAACAACGAGCGTTGCTAAGCTAGCTAAATTTTTAAAAGAAAAACATAAAAAGAAAGTGTTGGTTGTTTCTGCCGATGTTTATCGCCCTGCTGCGATTAAACAGCTCGAAACGTTAGCTAAAGCTATTGATGTTGAAGTTTTTCCATCTGATATTTCTGAAAAGCCAGTCAGTATCGTTAATAAAGCTATTTCGCATGCTAAATTGCAATTTTTTGATGTGTTAATTGTCGATACTGCAGGCCGTTTGCATGTTGATAGCGATATGATGGATGAAATCAAAGCGCTCCATCATGCTGTCAATCCAATTGAAACACTATTTGTGGTCGATGCTATGACAGGGCAAGATGCCGCTAATACCGCTAAAGCGTTTAATGATGCATTACCGCTTACTGGTGTAATTTTAACAAAAGTTGACGGGGATGCTCGTGGTGGTGCAGCGTTATCAATTCGCCACATTACCGGTAAGCCAATTAAATTTTTAGGAATGGGTGAAAAGACAGACGCTTTAGAGCCATTTTATCCTGATCGCATTGCTTCACGTATTTTAGGTATGGGCGATGTGCTATCTTTAATTGAAGAATTACAAAGTAACGTCGATCGCGAAAAAGCAGAAAAAATTGCCAAAAAGCTAAAAAAAGGTGATAAATTTGATTTTAACGATTTCCAAGATCAGTTAAAACAGATGCGTAATATGGGCGGAATGGGGGCTTTGTTAGCTAAATTACCCGGTGTTGGTCAACTTCCTGATCATATTAAAGCACAGATGGATGATAAAATTACCATCAAAATGGAAGCAATCATTGGTTCAATGACATTAAAAGAGCGTGCTAATCCTGAAATCATTAAAGGTTCTCGTAAACGTCGTATTGCCAACGGTTCGGGAACTCAGGTTCAAGATGTCAACAAGCTGTTAAAACAGTTCGAAGATATGCAAAAGATGATGAAAAAAATGAAAGGTGGCGGCATGATGAAGATGATGCGCCAAATGAAAGGATTAATGGGCGGTGGTATGGGATTACCTCCTCGTTAAGTCATTAATACTAAATTTTCAATTAAATGAGTTATATCTGAGTACTTAGTAACTGTTAACTATAGCTTGCCGTACAACCACTATCGCACTTATAAACCACTATCACACTTATAAATAGTGCAATAGTGGTTTTAATTATTTAATTGTTTGGTTTACTCGATTTTATTTTTACTGGACGACTCATAGTTAGCACTGTACCTATTGATGAGGTAATAATAAAAATAATGGCTAAGCACTGGTAGTGGGTTAGTTGTTCATGCAAAACAATGAGCCCAGAAAGCGCGGCAAAAACAGGCGATAAGCTCATTAATGTACTAAATGTTTGTGCCGGTAATTTTGGTAGTGCAATCATGTCTAATCCATAAGGGATTGCTGATGCTAATAATGAGACCAGAAAAACCATTGGGAGCAATTCCAACGAAAACATGGTACTGCCACTTTGCCAAATTCCAATAGGAAATAAAAAGCACGAAGCAATGACTGATCCAATCGCTACGCTGGCTGAGCCATAAATAGTGCTGGCTTTGCGTCCAAATAAGATGTAACACGCCCAACCACTTCCAGCTAATAGCGCAAATAAAATACCCTTGGGATCTAAATTGCTTGAAGCTTGTTCAATGGGTAAAAGCATAGCCAAGCCAATAATAGCAACACCTAACCAAATAAAATCAAGTACTTTACGCGAGATGCACATCGCCACCATAATTGGCCCCATGAGTTCAATGGCAACTGCAATACCTAGCGGAATTCTTGCGATTGCGTTGTAAAACGCTAAATTCATACAACCAATTGAAATACCGTATAAAAAAATGTATTTTAGTGCTTGTTTTGTCAGTGTTTTACGCCACGGCTTGAATATTAAAATTAGCATAATTGCTGAAAAAAATAATCGCCAAGCTGTCATCCCTTCAGGCCCTAATACAGGAAACAGATATTTGGCTATTGAGGCACTGCCTTGCACTGAAATCATCGAGATAAAAATTAACAAAACAGGCCAAAACCTTTTAAGCATAAATAATTACCTTAAATTTAATTTATTGTATATGAAACTATTGATAAAAAGTTTCCGATAACTATGTGTTTGAGTATAAAAATATACTATCAATTGATTTGTTGGCTAGTTAGTTTTCTCTTTTTACTGACAATAAGGCAAGATCTTGTAACGCTTGTT
The DNA here is from genome assembly GCF_001690335.1 of Gilliamella sp. Gris1-4. Taxonomy (NCBI): domain Bacteria; kingdom Pseudomonadati; phylum Pseudomonadota; class Gammaproteobacteria; order Orbales; family Orbaceae; genus Gilliamella; species Gilliamella sp. Gris1-4. The sequence goes on from NZ_LZHA01000053.1 coordinate 6,961, forward strand.
TATAAGGCGAATCAGGTAAAATTGCGATAACGTCAAACGCTTTTTGCGCTTCTTTTTGGGCTGTTTGTAACGTAAAATCTAGCGAACCACATTCGTCCATGATGTTTAAAATGCGATCTAATAATTGTCGACCATTACCTTGCTCTATTGCTTGGCGTATTAATGCCGCATCTTGGGCGTTTTTTGTGTGGTGCATAGCATGTAAAAGCGGTAGAGTGGGCTTGCCTTCGTTAAGATCGTCCCCTAAATTTTTACCTAATTTTTGGATGCTATCAGCGCTATAATCGAGTAGATCATCAATGATTTGAAAGGCTGTGCCTAAATATTTTCCATATTCTTGTAAGGCGAGTTCTTGCTTCTCACTAGCTCCAGCTAGGACAGCAGCAGAATGCGATGTTGCTTCAAATAGACGTGCCGTTTTTCGATAAATTACATCTAAATATTGTTCTTTTGTGATATCTGGATCGTTACAATTAATCAACTGTTGTACTTCACCTTCAGCTATTACATTGGTTGCAGCCGACATGATCGTCAATACTTTAAACGATTCTGTACGTACCATCATTTGAAAAGAGCGTGTGTAAATATAATCGCCAACTAATACGCTCGCGGCATTGCCAAAAAGTGCATTGGCGGTTGATTTGCCTCGGCGTAAATCGGATTCGTCAACAACATCATCATGCAATAAGGTGGCGGTATGAATGAATTCAATAAAAGCAGCAGTGATAATATGTTTATCGCCTTGGTAGTTGAGTGCTTTGGCTATTAATAATGCGATAACAGGACGTATACGTTTGCCACCACTACTAATGATGTAATTGCCTAATTGATTAATTAAAGCCACATCAGAAGTTAGTTCTGCCTGTATTGCCTCATTTACTTTGACTAAATCATTTTTAACAAGATCGAGTATTTGATTCATTGATGGAGTATTCATCAGCCTAACCACTACAAATAATAGATATTTATTTTCTATTATCTGATAAATATCTTTATGCAACAAGGTATCATCCATCTTATTTTAAAATAACACTACAAATGATAAGCATTTTCATTTAGAATAACTGTCATTAAGTTAAATATGATTATTATTATGAAGATTAACTTTGATATAGATCTCGATGATACTAAGACCCCTTTGAGTCCAATTAAAAAAAAACCTAAAAACACCTATGTATGTACATCAGTTTCTGTATTGTCGCATCTGATCTTATTTGCTCTGCTCTTTAGTTCTGTCTTGTTTGCTAAAAATGTTGCTGTTGATGAAGGCGATAATGCGATTAAAGCTATTATGGTCGATCTATCGCAATTTGCCGCCCCTGAACAATCATTAGTTGAAAATACCCCTGAAATTCAAGGTGCGGAAAATAGTGAACTGATCGATAACAAACAAATTGAAGAAAAACCAGTTGATCCTGTTGTTGAACCTGAAGTAGTTAAGGAAGAAAATCCTGAATCTATTCTCGAAAAAATATCCGATAAATCAACGGTTGAACCCCAAAAGGAAGTTGTAGTAAAAAAAGAGAAAAAGCCGAAAAAAAAGCGCAGGCCAGTCCAAAAAGCTTCTCATAAACAAGTTAGGCAAGAAGTGGTTAGTGATAATTTGGCAAATACCTCTGTTGCACCCAAACTTTCAGATAATCGCCAATATTCAGGTAATCCGTCTCCAATTAGACGGAATCAACCTGAGTATCCACGCCGAGCGCTTGATATGCGCTTAGAAGGCTATGTGGTAGCAATGTTTGATATTAACAGCGATGGGCGAGTTGAAAATATTCGCATTGTTGAAGCAAATCCTAATAATATATTTAATCGTTCGGTAATAAATGCCATGAAAACTTGGAAGTACAAACCAATTCCAGCAAAAGACCTAAAAATTAGAATTATTTTTAACCGTGATAAATCAATTAAGTTGGATTAATAATTAGATAGATGAAAACAAAAAACCGTAATTTTTATTTTAAAAATTACGGTAACGACACAATTAATGAGTAAATTTATTTTCCATTAATTTTTCAATTTCGGCTGGCTCTTTTGGAACATCACCTGTCAGAACTTCATTCCCTGTGTCAGTAATTAAAATGTTATCTTCGATCCGAATACCGATACCTTTATATTGTGCTGGTACATCTGATTCTTGATTAATATAAAGCCCTGGTTCAACAGTCAATACCATTCCTGACTCTAGAATTCGATCTCGTCCACTACCAACATCATGCACATCAATACCTAACCAATGGCCTAAACCGTGCATGTAATATTGTGTATAAGCTTTATTAGCAATTAAGCTATCAACATCACCTTGCATAATCCCGAGTTTTACTAAACCTTCTACCATCGTTCTTACAACTTGATTATTGACTTCCATAATTGAAGTGCCCGGTTTAAACAATTTAATGGCTTGATATTGTGATGCTAAAACGATGTTATAAATTTCAAGTTGAGCTTGGCTAAATTTGCCATTGATAGGAAAAGTGCGAGTTATATCGCCTGCATAGTACTGATATTCACAACCCGCATCAATTAAAACTAAATCGCCATCTTTTAACTGCTGACTATTATTTTCATAATGTAGTATACATCCATTATTACCACTACCAACAATGGTGTTATAAGATGGTGCTCGTGCGCCATGCCACGCAAATTCATGCAAGATTTCAGCTTCTAGTTGATACTCATACATATTCGGTTTACATCTTTGCATTGCTCGAACGTGAGACTGAGCGCTGATTTTGCAAGCCTTGCGCAATATTTTTATTTCAAAATCTGATTTAAACATGCGCATTTGATGAACTATCGGTCGCCAATCGATCGTGCTGTTTGGTGCATAAAGATTTAATCTACTTCCTTGTCGCAGCGTATTCATTGCGCGATTTACGATTCTATCGGCATATTGATACTGTTGGTCGGCATGGTAAACCGCCGTTTTGCCATTTAATAAATCAGGTAATACTTTTTCAATCTCATCAAATGTATAAGCTTCATCAACAAAAACCGTCTGTAATGCGGCATCTTGACCTAAACGGTAACCAGTCCAAGTCTCTGCTAGCGTATCTTTGGGGCGATTAAATAATATGTATTTAGTTGTATTATCTTTTTGTTTAACTACTGCAAATACCGCTTCTGGTTCAGAAAAAAGTGTAAAATACCAAAAGTCGCTATTTTGTCGATATGGGTAGTGGGTGTCATTACTCCTCGTCATTTCTGGAGCAGCAAAAAAAAGTGCGACACTATTTGGTATCATTTGAGCTAGTAATTTTTCTCGACGTGCAAAAAGTTCTGTTTCGATATCAGTATTTATCATTGTGATGCCCCTGAAGATGTAATGTTATTAATATTAATGGATTGTTGGGGGTGTGTCAGCCTCATTAAATTCGTTAAATTCATCAAAACATAGCATAGAAGTTATGCGAACATACTCTTTTATCTCTTCAAAAGCAAAACCAAGCTCTTGTTGATCTTCATTTTCATCATAGCCTAGTTTAACAATTTGACGTAGGTCATAAATAGCTTCACCAACATCACCTTTGATGTGGTTAATTTTAGGTTGCACAAGCCCAATACCAAGTAAGAAATGATTTACCCAACCAACTAGATCATCCAGTTGTGTATATAAATCTTTGTCGCTAAGTAATAACTGAAAGCTGAAATCTTCTTCAAAAAATTGCTGTTTGATAAGCGCATAAAGTTGGCTAATTTTTTCATCTAATGATGTTGGCATTTTTTGACCATTATTTAACATATCCTCAACTAATGGACGCCAGCTTTCGTCATAGTTACCTCCAGCTAATATGCCTGAAAGAAAACCATGTAACTCAGCAGCAGTAATGCCTATTTTATTTTGGATTAATTGGCGATTAAATTCGTCGTAATTAATAGTATCTGACATAAACTTCCCCTAATATTATTACATCAAGAAAAATGCACTCTGCACTTTCTTCGATTATTAGTATATAATTTGCATCTAATTATAAATCATAAACAGGTTGCTGTGCTTTATAAAGGAATTATTTTGAACATTATAGGATTTATCATGAAATTTTCTCTGCAACTATTATTTTTTGCAGGATTAATATTATCATTAACCTCCTGTAGTTCGTTTTTATCTAATAAAGGCGTAATTGTCCTTGATGTGCAAGATAAAATACATACCTATGTAACCAGCCAAGATTTACCTTCATCTTATAAATTGGGTAATAGTGAACAGGAATTACAACGATTTGAAGCTTTCTGTAGAGATGAGATCCGTGCATCACAACTTGATGGTAGTGAAGAAATCGTTTTTGAGAATATTAAACATGGAATCCATGGACAGGTAGAATTTAAAAAATGTAGTGATAAAGTCACTCGTATCTACCGATACTGATAAATTACGGCTATCTTAATGTGATAGCTAATACGGCTGACTTAATATAAAAGATCAATTAAATCTTACTAGCCTTTCAGGCGTTTTTTATTTATATTGGTCGGTGAAACAAAATATTTTGGGAGTAAAATAATATGTATAAACAAGATGTAACTATTACTGCATCTAACGGTCTTCATACCCGCCCTGCTGCACAATTTGTTAAAGAAGCAAAGAACTTTAATGCAGAAATTACTGTCACATCTAATGGTAAAAGTGCGAGTGCTAAAAGTCTGTTTAAGTTACAAACATTAGGTTTATCACAAGGCACAACTATTACCATTTCTGCCGAAGGTGAAGACGAAAAAGAAGCTGTTGCTCATTTAGTAAAATTAATTCCTGAGTTGGAATAATAACTCCCGATTAGCTATGAACGGTTTTAAAATAGAATAAGGATTAAATGTTATGGTATCAGGTACACTTGTTTCCCCCGGTATCGCTTTTGCTAAAGCGCTATTATTAAAAGAAGAGCCTATTGTTATTAGTAATAGACAAATTCTTGATAACAAGATTGAGGCTGAAATTGAGCGCTTCAAGGAAGCTCGCCAAAAATCAAGTAAACAGCTACATACGATTATGGAACGAGCAAAATCCACATTAGGCGAAGATAAAGCGGTCATTTTTGAAGGGCATATTATGCTTCTTGAAGATGAGGATCTTGAACAAGAAGTTATTTCTCGCATTCAAAGTAAACATTCAACCGCTGATGCCGCTGTCCAATCTGTATTTGAAACTCAAGCTAAAGAATTAGAGAATCTAGATGATGAATACCTAAAAGAACGTGCCGCTGATATTCGTGATATTGGTAAACGTTTACTCAAAAATATTTTAGGTATTGAAATTGTTGACTTGAGTGCTATTAGCCAACCATGTATTTTAGTTGCAACCGATTTAACACCTTCTGAAACAGCTCAGCTAAACTTGGATATGGTGCTAGGTTTTATTACTGATGCTGGTGGCCGTACTTCGCATACTTCAATTATGGCTCGTTCTTTAGAAATCCCAGCTATCGTTGGAACATCTAATGCAACTCAAGCAATCAAACAAGGTGATTTTGTTATTTTAGATGCAATAAATAATGCTATTTATATCAATCCAGATCACACAACTCAAGAAAAATTAAAACAAGTTCAAGCTAAATATATTAGTGATAAAGAAGAGCTAGCTAAATTGAAAGATCTACCTGCTGTAACCCTTGATGGCCATCAAGTAGAAATTTGCGGTAACATTGGTACAGTGCGTGATATTGCAGGTGCTGAACGTAACGGTTATGAGGGTGTTGGTCTATACCGTACTGAATTCTTATTTATGGATCGTGAAGCTTATCCTGACGAAGAAGAACAATTTAAAGCATATAAAGAAGTAGCTGAATCAACCAATGGTTTATCGGTAATTGTCCGTACCATGGATATTGGTGGCGATAAGGATGTACCTTATATGCATTTACCAAAAGAAGAAAATCCATTCTTAGGTTGGCGAGCAATTCGAATCTGTTTAGATCGTAAAGAAGTACTTCATGCACAATTACGTGCAATTTTGCGTGCATCTGCATTTGGTAAATTGCGCATTATGTTCCCAATGATTATTTCTGTTGAAGAAATTCGTACATTAAAGTCCGAAATCAATATTCTTAAAGAACAATTGAATGCTGAAGGTAAAGCATTTGATAAAAATATTGAAATCGGCGTAATGATTGAAACTCCAGCTGCAGCTGTGATTGCACATCACTTAGCCAAGGAAGTAGACTTTTTTAGTATCGGTACCAATGACTTAACACAATATACGCTTGCCGTTGACCGTGGTAATGAATTAATTTCTCATCTTTATAATCCGTTTTCGCCTTCAGTGTTAACTCTGATTAAAAATGTCATCGATGCTTCTCATAAAGAAGGTAAATGGACAGGTATGTGTGGAGAGCTTGCCGGTGATGAAAGAGCCACAATCTTATTGCTCGGTATGGGACTTGATGAATTTAGTATGAGTGCAGTATCAATTCCTAAAATCAAAAAATTAATTCGCAACACTAACTATGAAGAAGCGAAGAAATTTGCTGATACTGTATTAGAAAAAGCAACTTCTAAAGAAATAATTGATTTAATTGAAAATTACACTGCTGAAAAGCAAATTTGTTAGGAGGCAATAATGGGTCTATTCGATAAAATTAAGCAATTCGTATCCGATGATAATAAAAACAGCATCGAGATTATTGCTCCCTTAAGTGGCGAAATCGTTAAAATCGAAGATGTGCCAGATGTGGTTTTTGCTGAAAAAATCGTTGGTGATGGAGTAGCAATTAAACCTTCTGGTAATAAAATTGTCGCTCCATTAAGTGGGAAAATAGGCAAAATCTTCGAAACTAACCACGCTTTTGCTATAGAATCAGATGAAGGTATTGAGCTTTTTGTTCACTTCGGTATTGATACAGTAGAACTAAAAGGTGAAGGTTTCAAGCGAGTTGCAGAAGAAGGTCAGCAGGTTAAAGTGGGTGATACCATTATTGAAATTGATTTACCTCTACTTGAAAGCAAAGCCAAATCGGTATTAACTCCGGTAGTTATTTCTAATATGGAAACCATAATAGAATTAAATAAATTATCGGGCTCTGTCGAAGCAGGTAAAACACCAATAATGCGTGTGAAAAAATAATTTTTTCACTATTATAAAAAACCTTCAGTTTTAGCTGAAGGTTTTTTTTATGTTATAACTTATCTTTTTTAATAATACTTAACGCCATTTTTTGTATTGGTTGATTAAGCTATTTGTTGAATCATCGTGAGAGCTAACTGGTTTATCATCTGCTAATTCAGGTAAAATACGTCCAGCAAGTTGTTTACCAAGTTCAACACCCCATTGATCAAAACTAAATATATTAAGAATAACGCCTTGAGTAAAGATTTTATGCTCATACATCGCAACTAAGGCACCAAGAGCATAAGGTGTAATTTTTTTCACTAATATTGAATTAGTTGGTTTATTACCTTCAAATACTTTAAATGGTACAACAGACTTCACTTCATCAAGATTTTTTCCTGCAGCTATGAACTCTTGCTCGACCTGTTCTTTTGTTTTACCAAAAGCTAAAGCTTCAGTTTGAGCAAAAAAGTTAGATAATAATTTTGGGTGATGATCTCCAACTGGATTATGGCTTATTGCTGGCGCAATAAAATCACAAGGAATGAGTTTAGTACCTTGGTGAATTAATTGATAAAATGCATGTTGACCATTGGTTCCTGGCTCACCCCAAATAATTGGGCCTGTTGTGTAAGGTGTTTTATTACCGTTGCGATCGACACTTTTACCATTTGACTCCATATTTCCTTGTTGAAAATAAGCTGCAAAACGGTGCATGTACTGATCATATGGTAAAATAGCTTCAGTTTCAGCACCACAAAAATTGTTGTACCAAATACCAATTAATGCCAGTAGCGTCGGGATATTTTTATCAATTGGTGCGCTTTGGAAGTGCTTATCCATTGCGTGACCACCCGCTAAAAATTGTTTGAAGTTATCAAAACCAATTGATAAAACAATCGATAAGCCAATTGCCGACCAAGATGAATAACGTCCACCAACCCAATCCCAAAATTCAAACATATTAGCTGTATCAATACCAAATTTTTCAACTTCATTAGCATTAGTTGAAAGAGCAACAAAGTGCAAAGCAACTGCTTTATCATCTTTAGCAGCATCAAGTAACCATGCTCGTGCTGTTTGTGCATTTGTCATAGTTTCTTGAGTGGTAAAAGTTTTGGATGCAACCAAAAATAAAGTGGTTTCAGGATTTAAGCCTTTTAACGCTTCAACAATATGAGTACCATCTACATTTGATACGAAATGCATGTTCAAGTGGTTTTTGTAAGGTCGTAGTGCTTCGGTAATCATTACTGGTCCTAGATCTGAACCTCCAATACCAATATTAACCACATCGGTAATGGCTTTACCTGTGTATCCTTTCCATTCACCATTAATGATTTTTTTACTGAATGATTCCATCTTAGCTAAGACAGCGTTAACATCATCCATCACATTCTTACCATCAACATAAATTGGTGTATTTGATACGTTGCGTAATGCAACATGTAATACAGCTCGATTTTCTGTACAATTAATCTTTTCACCACTATACATGGCTTTAGTTGCACCAATTAGATCGCATTCATCAGCTAGCTTATAAAGCAATTCTAGCGTTTCTTTCGTTACTCTATTTTTAGACAAATCAACTAAAAACTCATCTTCAAAAGGAATAGTAAGTTTTTCAACGCGTTTCGGTTCTTCTTTCAAAATTTGTGCAATGGTTTTATTGTGGTGTTTTTCGTAACTAGCTTGAAGGGATTTCCAAGATTGGGTTGTTGTTGGATCAATTGATTTTAACATAATTTATTCCTTAAATAATATAGCATTGTAGTCATAATATAACTATGCCTGACATGATGCAAGATAAGGATCTAATCAATAAAAATAAGTTTAAAAAATAATATAGAAAAGGAAATTTTGATCATCCTATTATTAATAAAAGATTTGCTCATACAAAAGAGAGTTTCTAGACTGCAGAAATACAATTTAAAAAGTTTAATCGCAATATTATTTAATATGAGGGATGAGGGCTAGTTTGGTTATCATTTTCTTATTAAAAATTGTCAATAAGCTGATTTTATCGTTATCCTAATTATCAATAATCAAAATGAAATTTAACTATTCCAAAAAGCAAAAAAGCCCAGCACTACTGCTGGGCTCTCTCTATATTTAAAAGTCTGGCGGCACCCTACTCTCACATGGGTAATACCCACACTACCATCGGCACTACGGCGTTTCACTTCTGAGTTCGGCATGGGGTCAGGTGGGACCACCGCGCTATTACCGCCAGACATATCCTGTACTCTCTTTCTTTATCGCTGTCCATTATCTCATATCAACAACAATCACTCAATTCGGAACAAACTGTTTTTTCTATCTCTATTCTCTTTTCGATGATTTCCTCATCTAGCAATAACTTCTGCGTAAACCAAAACAACTCCGAGTTGTAAGGTTAAGACTCTCGGTTCATTAGTATCAGTTAGCTCAATGTATCACTACACTTACACACCTGACCTATCTACGTCTTAGTCTCAAACGGACCTTACTGAATCTCTTCAGGGAAAACTCATCTCGAGGCTAGTTTCGTGCTTAGATGCTTTCAGCACTTATCTATTCCGCACGTAGCTACCGGGCAATGCAATTGGCATCACAACCCGTACACCAGCGGTGCGTTCACTTCGGTCCTCTCGTACTAGAAGCAAACCCTCTCAATTTTCCTACGCCCATGGCAGATAGGGACCGAACTGTCTCACGACGTTCTAAACCCAGCTCGCGTACCACTTTAAACGGCGAACAGCCGTACCCTTGGGACCTACTTCAGCCCCAGGATGTGATGAGCCGACATCGAGGTGCCAAACACCGCCGTCGATATGAACTCTTGGGCGGTATCAGCCTGTTATCCCCGGAGTACCTTTTATCCGTTGAGCGATGGCCCTTCCATTCAGAACCACCGGATCACTATGACCTACTTTCGTACCTGCTCGAGCCGTCACTCTCGCAGTCAAGCTAGCTTTTGCCATTGCACTAACCTCCTGATGTCCGACCAGGATTAGCTAACCTTCGTGCTCCTCCGTTACTCTTTGGGAGGAGACCGCCCCAGTCAAACTACCCACCAGACAGTGTCCCTTACCTCGATTCAGAAGTATAGGTTAGAACATCAAACATTAAAGGGTGGTATTTCAAGGTCGACTCCACTCACACTGGCGTGCATGCTTCTTTGCCTCCCACCTATCCTACACATTAAGGCTCAATGTTCACTGTCAAGCTATAGTAAAGGTTCACGGGGTCTTTCCGTCTTGCCACGGGTACACCGCATCTTCACGGCAATTTCAATTTCACTGAGTCTCGGGTGGAGACAGCCTGGCCATCATTACGCCATTCGTGCAGGTCGGAACTTACCCGACAAGGAATTTCGCTACCTTAGGACCGTTATAGTTACGGCCGCCGTTTACTGGGGCTTCGATCAGGAGCTTCTGCATAAGCATAACCCCATCAATTAACCTTCCAGCACCGGGCAGGCGTCACACCGTATACGTCCACTTTCGTGTTTGCACAGTGCTGTGTTTTTATTAAACAGTTGCAGCCAGCTGGTATCTTCGACTGATTTCACCTACGTCCGCATGGGATTTCAATTACACATCAGCGTGCCTTCTCCCGAAGTTACGGCACCATTTTGCCTAGTTCCTTCACCCGAGTTCTCTCAAGCGCCTTAGTATTCTCTACCTGACCACCTGTGTCGGTTTCGGGTACGATTAACTATAACCTGAAGCTTAGAGGATTTTCCTGGAAGCAGGGCATCAATTACTTCACTGCCTTAGCAGCTCGTCATCACGCCTCAGAGTTTCAGTGACCGGATTTGCCTAATCACACCCCTACACGCTTAACCCACCATCCAATAGGTGGTAAACCTAGCCTTCTTCGTCACCCCATCGCAGTTATAGCCAGTACGGGAATATTAACCCGTTTCCCATCAGATACGCCCTTCGGCCTCTCCTTAGGGGTCGACTCACCCTGCCCCGATTAACGTTGGACAGGAACCCTTGGTCTTCCGGCGAGCGGGCTTTTCACCCGCTTTATCGTTACTTATGTCAGCATTCGCACTTCTGATACCTCCAGCATGCCTCACAACACACCTTCTACGGCTTACAGAACGCTCCCCTACCCAATACACTTACGTGCACTGCCGCAGCTTCGGTGCATAGTTTTAGCCCCGTTACATCTTCCGCGCAGGCCGACTCGACTAGTGAGCTATTACGCTTTCTTTAAATGATGGCTGCTTCTAAGCCAACATCCTAGCTGTCTAAGCCTTCCCACTTCGTTTCCCACTTAACTATGACTTTGGGACCTTAGCTGGCGGTCTGGGTTGTTTCCCTCTTCACGACGAACGTTAGCACCCGCCGTGTGTCTCCCATGATTCAACTTGTCAGTATTCGGAGTTTGCATCGGGTTGGTAAGCCGGGATGGCCCCCTAGCCGAAACAGTGCTCTACCCCCAACAGTCATTCATGAGGCGCTACCTAAATAGCTTTCGGGGAGAACCAGCTATCTCCCGGTTTGATTGGCCTTTCACCCCCAGCCACAGGTCATCCGCTAATTTTTCAACATTAGTCGGTTCGGTCCTCCAGTTAGTGTTAACCAACCTTCAACCTGCCCATGGCTAGATCACCGGGTTTCGGGTCTATACCCTGCAACTTAACGCACAGTTAATACTCGGTTTCCCTTCGGCTCCCCTATTCGGTTAACCTCGCTACAGAATATAAGTCGCTGACCCATTATACAAAAGGTACGCAGTCACTATTACCCAACGGTAACAGCTCCCACTGATTGTACGTACACGGTTTCAGGGTCTATTTCACTCCCCTCCCGGGGTTCTTTTCGCCTTTCCCTCACGGTACTGGTTCACTATCGGTCAATCAGGAGTATTTAGCCTTGGAGGATGGTCCCCCCCTCTTCAGACAGGATATCACGTGTCCCGCCCTACTCTATAAGCTTCCACATAACGTACCTTCGTGTACGGGACTTTCACCCTCTATCGTGCGACTTTCCAGACGCTTCCACTAATACTTTATGCTACCCGCTTGGGCTCCTCCCCTTTCGCTCGCCGCTACTCAGGGAATCTCGGTTGATTTCTTTTCCTCGGGGTACTTAGATGTTTCAGTTCTCCCGGTTCGCCTCATCTAACTATGAATTCATTAGATGATAGTGTAGTTTCCTACACTGGGTTTCCCCATTCGGACATCGACGGCTATTGCGCTTTTTATCAGCTTACCGTCGCTTTTCGCAGATTAACACGTCCTTCTTCGCCTCTGATTGCCTAGGCATCCACCGTGTACGCTTAATTTCTTAACCTTACAACTCACAGTTGTCTTGGTTTAAATTACGCTTTCTTCTCTTTCTTACTTATTCTCTTTTTATTTATAAATTATTCAATTAAAGTTCAATAAACTTTAACTCAATCTATAATCAAAAGCCTTTCGTAAAAACGAGAACTCGTTTCTTTCAGCTTGTTCCTAATTGTTAAAGAGCTTTATCTTTCTATTCACTTAAA
>NZ_LZHA01000054.1:0-67097 GCF_001690335.1 Gilliamella sp. Gris1-4
AAGGGCTACCGGGCTGGATATAATCAATGGTTATATCATGTGATTTAGCCCAGTTTATAAAGGTTTTTCCTGTAAATTCTGGCCCATTATCGACCCGTATTTTTAATGGATATCCATGATATTCGGCCAGTTTATCTAAGTAACGGGAAATCCTTCCTGCTGGTAAGCTTACTGCAATATCAATCCCTAACGCCTCACGATTAAAGTCATCGATAACATTGAATGTCCTAAAGCGACGTTGATTACGACTACTGTCACTCATAAAATCCATTGACCAACATTCACCTTGTTTATTGGGTGCTGATAGCCTTTCTGGGCTTCGTGGAGGAATGCGCTGTTTACGCTTTACCCTGAGATTAAGTTTCAACTCACAATACACCCGATACACCCGTTTATGATTCCATTTATAGCCGAGCTTTCTGATACGATTAAAGCATTTAGGAAAGCCCCAGCGCAAATGCCGGTCAGTGATAGCATTCAACACCGAAACAATCACCGAATCATCCGGTAACTTAGGTTGATAATAGTAAGCACAACGGCTTAAGCCAACAATGGCACAACTCATAGCAATAGTAACCGAATGATTTTGTTGTAGTTGCTGTGCCCACGTTTTACGTGCTTTTGTGGGCACTACAGCTTTTTTATGATTTCTTCCTGAAGCTGGGATTTTAAGCTCAGTTCGGCAAACATCTGTTTAAGCTTACGGTTTTCAGCCTCCAGCTCCTTTAAGCGTTTGATATCCGAAGTTTCCATTCCGCCGTATTTTTCCCGCCATTTATAAAAAGTTGAATTACCCATGCCATATTTACGGCAGAGTTCCTTGACAGGAATACCTGCTTCAGCTTCTTTTAAAATAGCGACGATTTGATGTTCAGTCATTTTTTTCATAATTAAATCCCCTTTTACTTTTATCATAGAGAATTTTCTACTTTTTTGCTGTACTATTTTAGGGGATAGTTACAGGAGGGCGATACCATTATTAGCCGTAAAGACAAGCAAGCATTGTTGACGTTAGTTGAGCGCAAAACTGGACTCGTACTCATTGGACTCCTTAATCAACGCACCGCCTCCGAAACGAGAGATATGATAATAAAATTGCTAACGCCGTTTAAAAAAATGGTTAAAAGCATCACCTTTGATAATGGGATGGAATTTAATTATCATCATGCGATTGAGCATTATTTAAATACTACCGTATACTTTGCGGAGCCTTATAAAAGCTGGCAAAGAGGCACAAATGAAAACACCAATGGCTTAATACGTCAGTTTATACCAAAGTCAGCAGCCATTTCATTAGTTGACGACGAACAGATAAAGAAAATACAATATCTATTGAACACACGCCCAAGAAAACGGCATAAGTTTAAAAGCCCCGCCTCCTTTTATTCTAAGGAGTTAAGAAGAATTGCACTTCATGGTGTAATCTAGGATTTTAAAAATAAAAAACAAATAAAATCAATACCATACCGGAGAGGTTTTATAAAAAATAAACTCTTATAATAATCAAAGTTAATATAGTAGTCTTTTTATAGCATCAGAATGAGTCAATAACTATTGGAGAATTTTATATAAAAATTATCCAACTCAGACATTGTCACTAATGTTAATTATCCCCCCCTAAAAAGGTTAAAACATCCAAAACTCTGCCGCCTCCAACTAACTCAATAACATTATAATTTTCTATTGACATACTGGTCTGTTAATTTTCATATTTGAAACAGCCTTATTCATTTGTTTAATCATATCTTTCGGGCTCTGAGCAATGTAGACCTTTCCTCGTGTAGCATTAGCAATGCAGTCGATCTTGTGTTCACCAGCAATATCCACAATATTAATCTTTAATCGCGGCTTTTGTGCAGCTATATAGTTTGCTAATGTACAAATATTTTGCCTTGTACAATTATCTTCACCATCGCTAATGACAAGAATATAGTCATCACGCTTTACACCATCAAGCATTTTACTAGCTTTTTCTAGGCCACTATATAAAGGTGTTCCTCCTCCTCCAGCTGCGGTCGGTGTTAATTGTCTAATTTTGCGCTTTAACGTTCCTCGGTTAGCGTAATTATAAAACGGTGAAACATCAGCCGCCGGACAACTAGTTAGCGTTACAAGTGAGATATCGATGTTCTGTTGTATTTTATCAATACTTGAAGTAGCAACACTTTTACTACTTGATAGACGAGTTGGTAAGCGTGTCATTCGTTTTTCGTATTTGATTCTTTCTTGCTCGGGTAAATTACGTCCATGTCCATAAGCCATATATTGAAAATATTGCTCAACCTCGGATGGAGGTTCATTTAGTGTTACAGTCATAGATAACGAATTATCAAACACTATTGCCATTTTTGATGGATTTGGATTTCTCTGTATCTCTTCTTTGGTTATACAGTTAGGAGGATTTTTTACCTTTGGCTCAGGTGCTGGCACAGGTACCGGTTCAGGTTCAGATGTTGCAACAGGTGTAGATTCTGAAGTTGTCACAGGATCTTTTGGTTCAGTAACCGATACAGTAGCTTGAGCAGGAGTTAGATCTGCTTGTTTTTTTTCCTCAATTGGCTCACTGATTACTGGTTTAGAATCAGGTGTCACAGGCTCATACTTTGCTTTTCCATACGGGCAAAATAGGTACCAAAGAATACCTAATAAGCCAAGAAGAAATAACGCTAAAAGTAAAAAATACCACCAACGCCAAAAAGGTTTTGGTGGAATAACCGGGGGTGCTGGCGATTTAACTGGTTCTTCAAAAGTATTAACAATAATTGGTTCGTTATTGATAACATAGATTTGGTTTCTTGAGTTTTTGATTCTTGGAAGCCAAAATGAAACTAAATGTAGCTCCTCATCACTCAAAGGTATTAATTTAACAGCTGTTTCTATGTCATTAATTCGCGTTTCTAGTGTTTTGATTATTTGTTTTTTATACGATTCATCAACAATACTATCAAGTAATATAGGTTGTCCTTCAAGATTTGTATACCATCCAACATATTGATTGTTATCAATCAATTTTGGTATTGCTAAAACCGAAAAAGTACGATCAGTTAAATGTGATTTTAATAATAATATTAAGGAATTATATTGTTCTAATAAAGAGATCGTTGTTGAGTTATTATGATCAAAGGCTATCCGTGTTATTCGTTGCATTATTGATTTAATTCCTTATATTCTAATATTATTACTCTAAAAACACACTAAAGCTAATTTGTTGTTATAGATAAAATTTAAAAAACAATACATCCAATCTATTAGATTATATCGCTTTATTTAAGAACGATTATTCGCATATAGGTTTGCTAATATTCATACTTGAAACAGCTTTATCCATTTGGTTAATTACCTGTTTTGGGCTCTGAGCTATATAAACCTTACCACCAGTTTTGTTTGCCACACAGTCAATTTTATGCTGCCCAGCAATATCAACAATATTTATTTTTAAACGAGGTTGTTGAGTGGCGATTTTGTTCGCTAAAGCACAAATATTAGCTTTGGTACAATTATCTTCACCATCACTAATAACTAATATGTAGTCATCACGATTTACACCATCAAGCATTTTACTAGCTTGTTTTATGCCACTATATAAAGGCGTTGCACTGTTATTTTCTAATGGTTTTAACCTACTAATTTTATTTTTTAACTTGCTTCTATTTTCGTAACGATAAAATGATGTAGTTTGTGCTGCAGGGCAAGCAGAAAGGGTCACTAAGGCAATATTAACGTCTGCTTGTATTTTATCTATGCTAGACAATGCTACTTTTTTACTAGTTGATAACCTATTTGGTAAGCGTGTCATGCGTTTTTCATATGCTTCAGCTTCTTGTCGCGTCATTGAATAAAAATCAGCATGTAAATATTGATTAATAGATGTTTGAGTTTCCATTAAGGTAAATAACATTGATGCTGAATTATCAAATATCATAACCATTTTTGGTGTGTCTGTATTATTAGCAATTTCCTCACGAGTAATACAATTTTTAGGTGCTGGTATCGGTTCAGGGTCAGATTTTACAACAGATTGTTGATCTTCTTTAAGCGGTTCAACCACAGACTCTGGTTTCTTTTCTTCAATAGGCTGAGTGATTACCGGTTTTGTATCAGGAACCGTAGGCTTTGCTTTTCCATATGGACAAAATAAGTACCAAAGAATACCGAGCAAAGAAAGTAACAATAGGCCCAAAAGTAAAAAATGCCACCAACGCCAAAAGGGTTTTGGTGGAATAACTGGTGCTGACGCAGGTAAAACGGGCTCTTCAAAGGTATTAACAATAACCGGTTCATCATTAATAACATAAATATGATTGCCTGAACTCTTAATTTTAGGTAACCATGACGAGATAAATGTCTTCTGCTCCGCTGTTATTGGTATTAGCTTAACAGTTGTTTCGATATCATTAATACGATCTTGTAACGTTTTTTCTATCTTAGCTTTAAGCGACTGATCACTAATTTCGTTCAATAAGACAGGTTGCCCTTCTAACTCAGTGTACCAACCAATATATTGATTATCGTCAATCAACCTTGCTACTGCTAAGATAGAAAAAGTACGATCAGTTAAATACGGTTTTAGCAATGCTAACAATGAATTATATTGATCTAATAAAGATATCTTTTCACAATTATTACGATCACACATAACTCTTGTTATTCGCTGCATTGCTAACTTATTTCCTTTTATTTAACTACAATTTTGTTTAACTATTGTTTAAACAAGAATACATTTATATATTCAGTGCCTTTTGCAATTGTTGAAGTTTTTTGTTTAACTTTTCTAACTCAACTTGTTTTTCAAGATCAGAACTATTTGAGTTGTTAACTTTTTTTAGTTGCTGTTCAATATCTCTAACTTGAGCCTGTAGATCGTCACGACCTTGAGCTTTTTGTTTAACTTCATTTGTTAGTTTAGTTAAATCAGTTTTTAATTTTTGCTGCTGTGCCTGTTTTTGTTTAATACTTAATGAAGTATCATTTTTTTGTTTCTCAATTACGGCATAAATCTCTTTGAACTGCTGATTAGCTCTTGCTTCATTCTCTAGAATTTGTTTTTTCTGATCAATTCGAGCTTGGTAATTACCTGAATAATTACAGCTGATTTTGTCCATAATACCAATGTTAGTATTAGTTGGATCACACTGTTCGGGCGTTGTTGAACAACCGACTAAAAAAATAAATGGACTGAGTAATAGAAGATATTTTTTTTTCATAATTAGCTAACCTTAACCGCTGAACGTTGTTTTGTAACAAGATTAATTTGATTTTCAAGTACTGCAATTTGTTTATGCAATTGGCTTATTTGTTTATCAAGTTTTGATACATTCATACCTGATTGTCGTTCTTGAGATGATATTGAAATCCAATCATTTTCAACTTTTCTCATACGTTGCAATTTATCTTGTAGATAAGCAATATTAGCATCAATTTGAACTAAATCATTCTGAGCCTGTTTTTTATTTAAGGTGTCTTTTTTAATTTGATTATTTAATACCTTAAGTGTCGCTAAATTTTTATCTAATACAGCTTTAGCTGTTTCAGTTACAGCTTGTACTTCGTAAGTATTTTGTTGAATATCTTGGATATAAACATCAAGACGCATTTCAGCATCTGCATATTCTGCTCGTTTATTGTCAAGATAATAGTTTGCACCCATCATAACACCACAACCTACAGCAGCAGAGGCAATACATACACCTGTTTTCCCACCGGCCAACACACAGCCAATACCACCTAAACCAGCACCAATAGCACAAGATTGCCATGCGGATTTACTAAAAAATTTAGCTGTATTACTTTTGGCCAATGCTGGATCGACATTTCTGGAGCTGACTCCACCAGAACCTTGGCATCCTGTTAGAATAAGTGATACACATAAAGTAAGTATTACAATAATTTTATTCATCATTTGTTTCCTTTTATCTCATTACATGTTTGTAACCAAGTCGCTCTCTCAATTTTTCCCGTTTCAATATATTGATTAATATGTTTGAAGTAGAGTTTTAAGTAATCACTCATATTAGCTTTTCCACTATTCTCTAGAATAAATTGAGTCGATTTTGCTTGATCATTAATCGTGTTCTTTTCGTAATTTGAAGCAGTATTAACGATTGTGTCAGAATAGTATTTCAATATAAAATCCCGTGCACTTTTAGACTCATCAACAACCTGTTTTAAATTATCTAGCTTCGCTTTTGAGCACATATTGTCATCTTCCAATGTGTCTGTCTCTTTTGGATCACAAACTTCATTAGTCATTGTTTTATATAAATTGTCATTATACTCAAATTTGCTGTTTAAATCTGAAACATTAGCACATAAAAATGCACCTAGTTGTAATGCCGATTGAATGGAACGATCTCGTTGTTCATCTCGAGCTTGATTAGCACTTCTTAAAAGCGTATTTAGTTTATTTAATTCTTTTTTTGTTTTTTCATCTTCAACTTGTTTAGTGATTTTTTCAAGCTCATTAACGACATTGCCATTTTTTGTGCTGTCTGTTTCATTACCTAATTGACTCCATTCTTTATCTAACTCTTTGATTTTGTCATTCGAATTCATCACCTCGGTTGTATAAACTAAACGAAATCCAACATCTTTACTTTTATACGCACCTTTATCATCATAAAAAGGTTTTTCGGTACGAAAAGCACTGGTAGTTGATGATTCTGGTGTTAAATAGCTCCCACCACGAACAATCACTCCACCTTGTTGACCATGGTAGCGATCCAGTTTATTCATTCGAAACGAATCAAACATCATTTCACTTGCATTACCTAAAATATCATAAAGATCTAGCGGGTTAGCTTCTAACCTACCAATCAGTTGTAATTTACCATTAGCTGATTTTGCACCAGAAAACCAGGCATAGCTTTCGAGATTACCCTTCATAGGGAATCGTGATTCACGAAACTCTGATTCTGTCACTTTTGACCCACCACGTGCGGCATACTCCCATTCGGTATTATTAGGTAGACGAACATAACCATTAGGCAAATTAATTGATTTTATTTTTGATTGGTTTTCAATTAACCAGCGATTATATTTATCAGTAAAGGCGATAGCATCAAACCAGCTAATATCAGTAATGGGAAAAGAAAAATTTACTTTAGGAGTTGGGCAAGTCTCGTTCATTACCGATTGATATTGCAATGCAGTAATCTCATATTTACCTATCAGGTAATACCGTTCTTTACCTGCATCAGAAAAACTACCAGCAATATAGTTAGGTGTTGCATACTCGGCAAAACCGAGTTCTTTTTGGTTACTGCCTAAAATGATTTTAATATCATCTAACGGTTTATTGGTCGGGGTAAAAACCTTTTTCATCACTAAACTGCCATCACATGGCATAGGTAAAATCACATCATCTTTTGCTGGTTTGGGATTATAAAATTTACTATCCCAAGGTTGAGCAAAACTTAATGATGGAACTAGATTAATTATAGCCAATCCCCAACAAACCAGTCGGACGTATCGAGTACAATTATGCTTCACGTAAGCTTTCTGCTGGTTGAATTTTAATAGCACGTCGCCCTCCTATAAGCACAATGCCTGCAGCAATAAACAAAGTCAGTAAAAAGGCAATGATAAGATGATAAAATTGTAATTGACTTACAACAGATTGTGAAACCAAATTTTTACCTAAAACTAAATTAAACGCATAATTACCTATTACAAAAAGAGCACAAGAGGCAACAAAAGCCAAACAGCTTAAAATCATAGCTTGGTTTATTAAATAAAGCATAATACCTTTAGAGCGAAAACCGATTAATCGCATAAAGGCAATATCTTTACGTTTACGTTCAATATTTGATAAAAATGATCCTGTAAATGATAAAACACACCCCAAAATCGCTGTAATTGCAATAACGCTAAAAATAAAATTAAGTACTCTATTAATTGCTTGCATGTTTTCAATTGCGTTAGCCTGTGTACGTGTTTCAATGTGTTTTTCTCTTAATTTAAATGCTAGTGGCGATACATTATCAAGTGAGTCTGCATAAATACGGGCTCGTGCAAACGAGGTATGTTCAGGCGGATTTAATTGTCCTGTTGAGGTTGGAAAAATGTCACTTTGATAACCATCATAATAATTTTCCATATCAATAAGTAATTCTAAAGTAACAAAAACCGCGGCACGACTATAACGATTTTCAGGAATAATGCCAACCACATCTAATTCAGTCATGCCTTTTTCTAGTTTCCCATCAAGCTGCCTAGTAATCACCATTTTGACTCGACTTCCTACTGTTACCTGCATTTTTTCGGCCGATAATGAACTTAATAAAATTTGTTTTTTATTATTAAGTAATGGCAAGTTTTTTGTTATTGGATCACCTTTGGCTGTAGGAATAACTTCGGCATTATTAACAAAATGGCTAGCATCTTTCAGTAAATCAGATTGCGTATTTAATGAACGAGTTAATGGAATAACAAAAGCTGCTTCTGGCTGTTTCTTTATCCACTCAAACACTTCATCTTTTAGTTGTAAATTACCAACTATTTTTACTTCTAAATTTTGCGGGTCATTAAGCAATTGCTCTCGAAGTTGAGAAACCACACCATATTTTAAACTAAATAGCAATAATAGCGGTGTAATTACTGATATTACTGAGGCAATAATACAAAATGAAACTTTTTTGTCATACCATAAGTCAGCTAAAGACAAACGAGTTATAAGTAACCATTTTGATATTGCTTTAGTCATCTTTTATGCCTTATCTTGTAATGGTAAAAATTCCGAAGATTGTAAGGAGGTTAATTTAGCCGATAAAGTAAATAATCCTTTGTTAGCTATACGCTGCAGGTCATGTGTTACAATCATAGCAGCTATATTATCTTGCTGGGCTTGTTCTATAATTAAATCAAAAAGTAAATTCGCATTATAGGGATCCAATGCAGAAGTCGGCTCATCGGCGAGTAATAACGCAGGTTTATGAATAATAGAGCGAATAAAGGAAGCTCGTTGCCTTTCACCAATTGATAACTGTTTAGGATATTTATTTAGTAAATGAATAATGTTGAGTTTTTGCACTAAATAATCAAAGCGATCATTATCCACTTTTTCCTGTAATAACTTTAACGATAATAAAATGTTGTCACGAACCGTTAAAAATGGCAGTAATCCACCTGTTTGTAACATAAAACCTAAATACTTAGCACGAATATCTGCCAATTGATCGATTTTATCTTGTTTGATGAGTGTTGCAATATCGATATCACAACTATCTATAGCCAGATTATAACAACCAATTTCGTCTGGTTTTAGAATCATCCCCACCATTTCAAGTAAAGTACTTTTACCAGCACCACTGTCGCCCTGAATAACGACCACCTCACCAGCTTTTACAGTTAGCTTTGGTAGGCAAACACTAAAAAAGGATTTGCCTGTTGAGCGTGAAATTGCAATTTGATTGATGGTTAACATATTTTCTAACAACACAACTTTATGGCAACATTTCTAATGGTATAGGATACACATTCTCACGCGGATCGCTACCTTCAGCTAATGAAATCCAACGATCTACATCTGCATTACATTTTTGATAATAGCGAATTTTACTATTTAAATTACGAATAAATTTTTCTTGTTCAAGCCCACTCATACTTTTCCATGTATCTTGATCAAGCCCAGTTACATCGCTCTTATAAGGGATATTATCTAAATATTCACCAAGTAAACCCAAATCTGCAATTTTTGTGACAGAATCTGATTTTAATTTACTTGGATCTTGCCCCATTGCGGCAGCAACAGAGCGAAGTTGCGAAAACATATCATCGGCAGAAATCAATCCATCATTAGCTGCATTTGCAATTTTGCTAACAACATCACTCAGATCACTCAGTTGTGATTTTGTTAATAATATACGTGGCTCTGCTGTTGGTATAGTTGGTTTGACAAAATCTTTATCGGCAATCCAAGCCTTAAAAACTGACGGTGCTTTAGTACCTTTTACATCCCCTAAATAAGCAAGTTGCATTGCTTTGCTTAATAACAACGCATCTTTTAGCATGTCCGAGTTATCGTCTTTTGCATTTAAGGCATTACCAACAGAAGCTTCACCTTTATATGCAAGTTTGACTTGTTCAGATAGTGCTTGCGCTAATGAATCTACTTTTTTACCAAATTCATTCACATCTCCTGCATTGACAGGGTAATAAAGCGATTTATGAATGAAATCATTATAAGTTAAGTCTGAATATTGTGCTGCCGCTACTTGGTGATCTTTTGCACCACTTGGTGTTTTTAAATGAAGCGCATAAATGGCAACACCTTTATGCTGAGCTTCAAGCCTTAATTGCGCTGCATCCATACCAGTACTAGAAAGCTTATCATCACCTGGAATCGCACTAGCATCTGTTATTAAAATCATATAACGTGCGCCAAAACTACTCCAATTAATATCATTTAATGCTTGAGCAATGCCCGCATAAGAATCTTCCGCAAAATACGAGGTAGAAACAGAAGCTTGTTTAAGTGAAGCACTTAACTTTTTAAAGTCTTCTTTATCTTTAACTTTATTTGGGTCAGCAAAAATTTTGGTAACAAATTCGAGCTTATCCGATGCTTTTAAGCTTGAGCGGAATGATATCAATCCGAATTTAACTTGTTCTTGTAGCTTTTCTCTTTCAATATGCTGATAAACTCGCGTTACCGCTTCTTTAGTTCTTGAAATATAAGGATCCATTGAAATAGTTGAATCAATAACAAACACAATAGCGGCTTTAAAAGGTACTACTTGGTTTGCACTATCATCAGTAGTTTGAGCAGTGGTTGGCTTTGAATTATTTTTTATCAATGATTCTTGTTTGCTTACTGATGCGACTTCTAGCACTCGCTCATAAAACCCTTGCCCATTCATTACTTCTTCACCTTGTAAAATAGGTAATAAATAGAAATTACTTTTAAAATCTACAAACTCTTTAGGTTCTTGAGCAAGCACCTCTGAAGCTGGTTTGTTCGCTTTTAGAGCTTCACGAATAGGTTTTAATAAAGTTTCTGGTTTATCGGCATCAACAATCGCAGTCAATGCAGCTTTATCTTTGAAAAATAGCAAAGGACCACGATCAACTGGATTAGTAAAAACTAATGTCATTTGCATATTCCAAGCAATAGCACATGTATCATTAATCCAGCCTATAGTTTTACCATAAGAATCTGGTCCTACATTAAGCCATTGCTGATTATTCTCATTTTTACGCTCATAAACATAATAACGTGAAAATGCAGGCAAGGATTTACCTGTAGGATCAGCAATATTATTTTTTAATTCACATGTTGGCGTACTTAGTACACGCTGATATAGCGTTTTTTTACCTACCTGCTTAAGTGGCTCTGCGGCAAAACCAATTAATGGTAAACATGTTAAACCTATTGTGGAAATCAGTTTTGAGATAGCTAGTTTATTCATTCTTGCTCCTCACTATTTTTGTAATTGGGTTAAACGATCTTTAACGAAGGTATTCTTTGGATCGTTAGTCAAAGATGTTTCATACCAATAAATAGCCGTTTCTTTATCAGCTTTAAAACAATTATTCGCTTCATAAAATTTTTCGTCATACTCTTTTGCATATAACATAGCAATGTTAGCATTTGTTTGTGCTTGGTTTGCGTATAAACGTTGAGCTATATTACATTTTTCTGCTTTTTTAGCTTCAGTAATTATCTGAATAATTGCTTCCGTTTCAGGTTTGGTCTGTAAACATTGTTGAATAAATGTTAAATCATCAGTTGAAGTGTTGTTTAAACTACATTGTTCACTAACTTCCACTGTTGGAGTAGGTTGCAATTGATTTTTGAAAAATAAAAAATACCACGCAGTAAGACCTAGCCCGATTAGCATCATACATCCAATAACAATAGAAACAATTAGCCCTAGGCGGCTTTTCGATTTAACTGGTTCCACTGGCGTTATTTCAGGTTCAGATTTAGGTTCAGGGTCGGTTTCAATAGGTTCGACTAAAGTTTCTTTTTGAGGAGTAATAGTAGATTCTTCAATTAATGGCGTTCCATCTTCAACAACAGGATCACTAACTGGCTCAGGATGTTCTATAACTTGTCTTTCATTAGATAAAGTTGTTTGTGCGTTTAATGCCGTTGAGGCAAAAACAGTTTCTGCAATACTAACAACACCACCATCAACATAACTTTGATTTTGCTTATCACGAATTTGTATAAGAAATCGGAGCTGACTTTCTTGTGTCACCAAAGAATCAACCAACCATTCACCAACATGTCCTGTTAATTGTTCATTGTCAACTGACATATTTTCAATGGTATGCCAATTTTTCTCAGGGCCCCATTGATTCAAACCAGATAAGTAATAGCCATCCTGATTTCGTTGTACAAGTATATCAATTTGAGAACTACCACTCCATTTTTGAGCTAAAAACTTTGCAATACCGGGTTTATAACTATTTAATTCAATTCTTAATGCCATGATATCCTCTATTTTTATACTCAAATACGTGAGTATTGTTCATCCGATCTATTGAATAGGGAAACATTTTCAACTCAAATAAGACCTCCCTATTACTCTATTTTTTATTTAATTTTAATTAATCTGCGATTGTTTGAAAAAATTAAGAATTTCACCCAATCGGCTATTTTGTTCTTGACTAATTTCTCGTCCTGCATGGTGTCCCACATTTTCTTTCGCAAGCATTGCAAATGCAACAAACCAATCAAATATCGCATACTGAGAATAATTTTTAGTTTTATCGTCCAGTTTCGGTAATGAATGTGATGATTGAACATTCAATTCACTTAGCGGTGAAGAAAATATCGGTTTCCCCTGATTAACTTTACTCATTGGTATATCACTTCCCTGCCCTTGAATAAAACCAAGCCATGCAATAAAGTCGGTTAGTAAAGTGTGAATAGCACTAATTTGTCTAGATTCTAGATCATCACGCTTACTACCAGTATTTTCGTTATTCAAAATATGCTCGGTTAAACTTGCTTCAAGTTTCATTCGATTAGCTGCAGTAATAAGTTCTTCTACAATAAAAGAGAGTGATTTTTGATTGATACCAAAAAACTGTAAAATATGCTTATCTAATACAATATTCCTTAAATGCTCTAACCATGCCGAAAAAACAGTTTTGGCAAACTTTGATTCGGTTGGTAATGTGGCAACTTGTTTAGTGGGCAATGGTGAATTCTCATCAGAAAATAACTCGAAATCAGCATTTAAACCAAAATCATTCGATAAATTATCTAACAAATTATCATTGCTATCTTGCTGTATTTCATTTTCTATTGTATTGGAATGATAAAGTGCTCTAATTGTTTGATCTGGCAATTCAAACACTTTAAGTAGTTCACCTAATAATAGTGCTTTACTTTGCAATTCTTTAACTGCATCAGCAATTACTTGCTTTTTCTTAACTAACTCTTCATCACTATCCGCTTGATACCAAGTATCAAAACGCATATTAATGATGTAATCAATTTTTTCATTAAGCTGTTCAACAATACGCTGTTGTTTTACTTCCGTAATGGCAACTTGCTCCAAGTATTGACTAATTCGCCCTATACCACCATCATTAAGTTTTAACATGGCATCCCATGCTTCTTCTGGCTGGAACACATATTCTTTAATATCATTATTTTGCACAAATGTACTTCTTAATACATTCATTTTATCTTGATAATTTTCTCTATAATCAAGCTCTTGGCCAGTGCTTGGTTCGACATTTAAAAATGGCACATCAAATCCAGGTTTTCGAACTAGAAAAATATTATTAAATTTGTGGTTGTTTGACCAATTACTTAACCAATCATAACTACCAAAACGTTCTAAGATAGTTTGTTGTAGCAAACCTCCTTTGCCCCAGCTATTTTTTAGATTATCTTCAGATAGTGTTAATGATGTGCCAATGCGTTTATCAAACATGGTTATTGCCCATAATAATCCCGGCTTTTTAGTAGCTCTTTTTTCAGCTGTTTCACCTTGGGTTTTATCAATCCAGCGCTCAAGTACTGGACCTACATCATTAACATCAGATTGTTTATCTGATGGTGTACAAACAACTAGCACATTCATTTCCTGGCTGTCAGTATATTTTTCAAAAAGATAAGCAACTTTACCACGCAATAAAAGCTGAGCAATTGGATTACCTTCTTTAACATCAGAAATCGATATCAAGTTTAGACGGCCTCGGTATCCAGGAAAATCAAGTAAATCTACATTTTCAAATGTTGGTACTCTGGTTTTATTGACTAATGGAAAAATTAATTCGGCTGTTAAAAAAGCCAATTGTGCTAAAGATATAGTTGTTGGTGCACCATTTAATGGTGTTATAGTGACAGATGAATCTTTGTCGGTATTTAATCGCTCAAGAATATCAACATTCATAATACTGTCAATTTGTGACTTAGTACCGTTATTATCTTTGATTAAGACAGAAAGCGGCGCATATACCGTTTCAGCATGACTAAAACTTGATAAGGTCATCGCTAGTTGGGTATAGATTGTGGTGAGTTCAGAAATACCACCCCATAAAACAGAAATCAGTTCACCACGATCAGATACAGGCAAATAAGGAAGAAGGTGCGTTGCTTTTTCCCAATATCCCCCTTTCAAACCTTCAAGCGAGTTACCGAAGTTCTCAGATAAATAATCATAAAGATCAACAACATCATCTTCAATAATACCGCCAACATAGCTTATTTGTTTTTTATTTTCTAACCGTTGAATCAACTGATTTAGCTGCGAAAACTCAATTTTATTGGATACTTTTTGTTGGTCAAAATCTTTAAAATAGGCATTTATTAAGATTTTTACAATTTCTATCTCTTTAAATAATTTTAATTCTAACGGATAGTTAGCTATACCACCTTTAGCAATACGGCTAAAACGAGTAACAAGACCTGTCGCTTCTTTACCACTACCTACAGGGTTCACATGATCAATAAAGTCTAAAACTTCGTTATCAACAACCGTTTCAAGCTTACCATTTTCACCCGCGGCTAATGCCGAAATAAGGTAAGATTTACCTGCCTGTGATAATCCAAAAAAACCCACTGCAACAGACTTAGTTGATACATCACCCAATCGTTTTGCACTATTACGTAAACGACGTAAATCTAAAATTAAATTATCCGCTTCACTATCTAAACGTTTAGATGAATGGCGTGTTTGATCTACCCACTCAATGGCCTTTGCTGATGCTTGATAGACCTGTTCCCAAGATTTAGGAAGTTGTTCATTTAAGTTTTTCATCGTTTTATCATTCCACTATCAAGCCAATATTGCGTACTTATTAAACCAGAGTTAACCATTGTATTTAAACTTAGTTTAATATCCTGATTTTTATTACAGGCCCGCCCATCAGAGGCTTTTACATCTTTAATATAAAAATTTTCGACCGTTTTTGGTTTGTTTTTTATTCCGAGAGTAACTTCTAATACGACGCCTTCAGCACTTAATCGCTTGGCCACTTCACTATTTTCAATTGTTAAAATATAAATAGGCGATGCTGGCCACCTTTCAACTTCAAGTTGCCTAAAACCAAGTCTTGTAGTGCCTCTTATTTCAAACGAGAGTTCAGGAAAATCATAATCAGGATTATCTAAGTCAATATCTTGATAATAAACATTTTCTTTTTTAATCATATTAAGATTATCTAAAAGTCCAATGTATTTAACTGTTGAATATAAATCCATATTAGAAGATCTAAAATAGAAATTAGGTAATCTTAAATTTTTGCTTAAAAAACAAAGCATAGCACCCACAGCAGCCGTTGTTTTAGGGTCATCAACGCGTTCTTGTTTATGGAAAGGATACCAACCACCAGTATGATAACCATGTAAAGGCAAAATTCGCCCTGCAGGCATGGATAAGCGTGATCGGAAATAACTTTGAACGCCCGGTAATCGAGAAGGGCGACCGGTTAATAAAAGAACATCACACTGATAACAACTAATAATTTCGGATAATGCATCAAACGTTTTACAGATATTGTAATAATCACCACGAATAAACAAATAATGTATACGTTTAAGGTTAATATCAATACTTAAATCAAGTACCGAAAACTCAGGATTATTTAATGCGCGCCTAATAGGTTCATTTATAAAATTGAGCACATTATCAGTCATAGAGCTATGTTGTAATAATTCACCAAAGGTAGAACGATAATCATGTTGCTCTGAATGTAATGGGTCATAAAGTTCATAAGCTTTTAATATTTGTAATCCAACTGGAGTAAATAGCTGTAAAGTAAGTTGTTGGCGCAGTACCGCATCTTGGATAGATAGTTGTTGTGAACCAATAATAGTAGATAAAATTGGGTTTGGATCTGCAATTCCAGCTTGTTTTAGACCATTTGTTAAAGCGGTTAGAACGGTATCTTGAATGATATCAAGTAAAATATCATCCCCTGCAACTTTGAATCCATCACGAAAACGTTGCGTTGGCACAATATAAGCATTACTACTGTTGGTTTGACCACTTACACCATAATCTAATTGGTAATCGTTAATCACTAAATCTGTTGTGCCACCACCAATATCAACTGTTGCAATGGTTAGTTTTTGCTTATTATCTTTAGCCGGACGAACCATTGAAGCAATGAATTCTTCACTGCGCCCATTATAATTATTTTGTGTCTCGTTAAAGAGGTAAACCACTTGCCCACAAGTTGCTTCGTCCCATTGAATATGCACTTCTGGAATATTTGGCCATACACTTTCTAGTTGTTCTGGATTATTAAAATCAATATTTTTATCTGAACTATCCCAACCTAGGCTTTTCCAAACCAAACCTATTGCTTGATATACGCAACTTTTAAATATTGCTTGTTCGGGTTTTGGCATGGCTGGCGGAATAGTTAAAATAATAGATCGTAAATTACGTGGAGTTTTAGCATGCTCAAGTTTATTACGCTGAGCAACACTATTCATTTGCATTAATGCATGCATTAATACTTCACATAACATAAAAGTCATCAAAGAACTACGCGAGTATTTGGGGTGGAAAACCGGCATTTTACGGTCATACTCTTCTTCAATATCATTACTTAAAATATGTAATGCTTCACCGTATTCATTAATTAAGCTTGAAAAAGGTTCTGCTGTTGCAAATGGTTCATGATCACTTTTTACATAATGAGAATTAAAACGCCAACCTTGTTCGTATTTATCTTGATCCCATAAATAGCGTTTAGGGCTTGAAAGACCCGTTGCACCTTCATTACCCTCTCGCCGACTTGCAAGCCGACTTGCCTCTTGGCCAACACGGACAATACTAGGCCACCGGAAAGTATCTCGTCGACCACTTTGTAATGAAAAATGTTCTTTACCCAAAAAAGTTTGGGCAAATTCTACTCGGCTTTCAAACGGTTCATTGTAAATATGCTCTGGCTGAGTTAAGTCTCGAATTTCAAGCTCATAACGATGATTTAAACTATCTTTATCTTGGGCATGATCTTCAATTAAAATGCCACAAGTACGTGAATTACCCACATCTAAAATCATATCAACAGGAATTGATTTAACAACATCATCCTTATTGTTTGACACAATTTTAATTGTTGGTAATTGCAAGGAATCAGCAAGTAAATGGATGATATTTAGATAGTGCCCATAATAAGACTTACACTTAATCTCTTGATTAATATCATCTTTATGTATCTTTAAACGCTCTGGTTGTGGTGCAAGTTCTTGAAAGAGATCAATTAACCAACTAGTTATCCATTTGAGTTCTAAATACCATGAAACGTGATCTGAGCGATGTGCTAAACTAAATACTGCACCAGTCATCACATCGTTTTCGGTTGGAGCAAGATAAGCAACATCTTGTAAGTTAGCAAATACTTTTGTATCAAAAGCAAAAGTGATTCGATGTGTATTACCATCAGGATCTTCACCTTCAGGAATACTAACTATTCGAACTCGGCTCCAGTTATGTGGCCCTTTATCAAAACGATTTGAAGGTATTGAACGTAACATAGGAACTGGTAACCAAATACCGTCGTATAGTTTTAAGGACTGTTCAACACTAATTTCCTGTGTTGGATTAACAGCAAATGTGGGATTATCTGGTGTAAAAAATTGACCATTTTCCACATCTTCAACCAACCTAATTAGCGCGCCACTCTCAGAGGGATCAATAAAGCATCCATTAACTTTACTGCGCCATTTATTATCTTTCCAATCGATTTTAAGTGCAAAGTCAAGAAACTGAATACCACTGTTCATAATAAGTGTCACTTCTTGACCATAATTGCGTAATTCTGGAAGCATATACAACCTTTATTGTTTTTTCATTGTTATTGGGAATGGAGCCCCATTATTATAAATTCCCTGACAATTAGCTTTATTATTTTTGTCTGGCGTACATTGAATCTTTGGTAATTGATATTTGGTATTGTCACTACAAACAGCCTCAGTGTTACCCGCTATATCTAAGTTAGCATTTTTAATGTTAGTACCCACATTACCCGTACATTTCACACCGTCACTACGTGTTACAGTAACTTCGCCATTTCCATCATCAAAGTTATAACTTAATTGCAATGGTTTACCAGTGGCTTTATCTTGAATACCACCATTTACAGACCATTGACCATTTAAGAATTTTGTTGATCCTTGTTTAATTGCATCAGCTGGCATAGCTAAATGATTAGTTTTATCAACAGCTGAATTAGAATCTAATTTATTATCTTTATCCGATGGGGAAGATGTTGGCTCAGCACTATCTTTGTCTTGTTTGTCTTGTTTGTCTTGTTTGTCTTGTTTGTCTTGCCCGCTTTGATCATTTTGGACATCGGCATTATCTTTTTTATCTGGATCTAAAGGGATTGATTTGTCATCTTTATCATCCGTTCTTGTCGTATCTTGCTCGCTTTTATTATCTTTAGCATCAGTCTCTGGAATATTATTACTATCATTTCCATTGTCTGTAGGTAAAGAATGATCAACTGAATCACCAGCAACATTGCTATTAGTAGGAATATTATTTGCATTGTCTAAAATCGAACCATTTGGTATAGCGTTATTGGTGACACCTAATCGATTATCAACGACAACGTTTTTTGGCTCTGGATCTTTTCTATCTTGTTTTTCATCCTTTTCTGGTTGGCTAATATTACTATTATCTAAAGATACATTCGGGTTAATTGATATTTGAGGTTTTAGCCAACAGCCGCGTAACAAAAACAATGCTAACAAAAGTAACAATAAAGGTAATAACCCTAACAACCATACCCACCAACGTTTCCACCATGGTCTATTATTAATTTGTGGAGAAACTACTTCTGTGATTGTTGGCGTTACTTTTTTTGCAGGCTCTAAACAATAGAATGGAGAATTTACTTGAGGAGTTTGTGGATAAACAAACCCCCAAAAAGTAATCACTGGTTTGCCATTAACAATATAAACAAATTGATTACTAGGAAAGCGTATTGCCATCAAGTTAGGTTCTAGACTTTGTGAATTGTGTTTTGGATCATAAATAAGGCGGCTGAACAATAGCTGATCGCCTTTAATATTTGGGTTACTAGCTAGTTGCTCACCTAGAGCCACAACTTTTCGCTCAAACTCCTTTAAAAGCTCAAGGGCTGATTCTTGTTCGGATTCACTAGCAGATGTCCAAGGAACAATATCATATTGTCCATCAGGTCGATTTGAATCAAAAGGAATATACCAATCAATGATATTACCTTGATCATTGCGTTGAGGAATGGCTAAATAATCAGCAAATTGTTTACCTAATTTAACTCTAAACGTTTCGCGAATTTGAGCGGCAACTAAATAAGCAGCTTTTCCATCATGCCCTAGCATTTTGAAATCTTTAATATCACCACTTCGAAGTAATGTATTTGCCATATATTTCTTTCCATTCCTTTATATCATTTTTATTTCTTATAATTATTTTTGCAGTTATGACAATTTTAACAGAAAACACCTTTATTGTAATTGACATCATTACGGATAATATGAATTTTAAGTACATTTTTTAATAGATTGTGTCATAAATAGCGCCATTTGTACAAACCACAAACAAATAAAATAATTATTTGATTTATAATATTTTTATTTATAATCGCGATACAATCGGTAAGCTCAATTTTATATTAAAACAACTATTTACCTGAAATTTTTTTACAAAATTATTTTAAGAACTCATCATCTGTTAATACTCGTAATGGTTGCATATCGCTTTCACCTTTTATAACTAAAGAAGGATCGGAGCGTAAGCAAGTCCCACCATAATGTCCACCAACAGTAAAAGTACATAACTGTAGATAACGATCTTCGACTTTCGGTAAGCACCATAGTTCTTGATAAATATTTTCTTGTTTAGCAAATCGACCTACTGTTTTATCAAGGATCTGTTCTTGATTATTCACTAATTGAATATCACTACCACGGCGTCCAGCTATTGGTTTTATTGCATAACCTTTTTTAATTAGGCTTTCATTGAGTTCAAATGTAGACTCTAATAGGTAACGATGATTAGGAAATAAAGACCATAATACGGGTAAAATAGCTTTATTACTTGGAATAACCGTCCACAGTGGTTCGAAAACAGAGACTTCCGGTCGCAAAAGTACATCGAGCAATCTAACTGAATTTTCAGGATGCCATGTACGAATTGGTAACCCTGCAATTTGTGCCTCACTTTCTTCTCGAAGTTGCTCTAATACCGTTTCCCAAGCCCATGTTTTCCAGACACAAGTTACTTGGCGATCTTCATCATCAACAAGTCGACCACGTTTATCCCATCTTAGTCCAGTAAGCCCTCGTAAAATTTTGCTATTAAATCCCGCTTGAGTAAGTGCTGTTTGCATAAATAATGCATGATAATTTTCTTCACTATCATTATCTTGCATAATATGAACAAAAGATTGAGCATCACTATGCTTCCAACAGTTAGCTAAAGAATTAAGCAAACCACTACTAGGATTAGTTCCTATATTCAGTCCAGCTTGAATAGCCCATTTTTGCAAAATATGACCTGCCTCAGTATGGCAAGAAGCAGAATCAGCATTATATTCATAGACTTTAAAACCTCGTTCATCCATACAAAAATCTAACCGCCCAGTAATCATTTGGTAACGGCGCTGCTGCCATGAAAGTCTTAATCTTGGCCATAATATTTCTGGGATATTAAAATTAAGTAATAAATTATCGTCCTTTAATACTTTATCTGTGGCATGCAAATACATTAAATGTAATTCATTGGTTGCTCGAATAAGCTCTTGTTCGGCACTTTCAGAAATAGTGAAATAGCGATAGTGATCATCATGACTAATAGCATGACCTGTCGCTGAAACATACGCACTTTCTAATGGCTCTGATTCATTTAACCAATTTTTATCAAATTGACCTTGGTTTTCAATATGTGCGCTATGAATTTCAAGTAACGGTTTAGGAATTTTAGGTTGCGGTAAACTATATTCAGTCTTGTCAGTTTGAATCATCCACCCTAAGATTTTCGTATCATCAAACGTGTCATGTAATTGGTAACCGTCACTGGTCACTGTCATTTTAAGTTCACGAGTCCATTGCTGCCCAATTGGTAAACGCTTATGTATGACATTTTGTTCTGCTATCCGTACTTTATCTTTAAATACTTCAGTAATGATAGCCACATGACCTGTACGGTCAAAAAAACCACCATCATCCCAAACAAGTAACGCACCAGCCTCGGGCTTTTTTTTGCTTCCGTTTGCAAAAGCTTGCAAAGGTAAAATCGCTTCATTAACAACTTTCCTTAGAAAACGTAGTGAAAAAATTTCATGCGCCATACCAACATCTGTAAAAACAATACCATAGTTTAAAAATAAAAATCGCCTTGCAAATTCAACGCATTGCCATTTATATCCCATATATTCATAACCAGAATAGCTACGAAAAGATGCATCATTAGGGTATTGTTTTTGATCTAAAGTTTCATAATCAGATGAATAAATGGCAACGCCACCTGGCGCATACCCTAATAATGTACCAAAAGGTTCTTTATTATTGGACTTAGATGACATGTTATTTTAGCCTTATTAGTAAATAGCAAGATACGTTAATTACACTATGTTATAATTTTCTATCATAGATCAAAATATATACTTTAAAAAGCAATGTTTATTATTCGTTACTTGAAGAATAGTAAACTGCCTATATATAGTGTTTATTCTTGGTAGTCATAACGATACACCAAATCAAATAAACGAGAAAAATAAAATTATGCAAAAAACAAAATTAAATGAGTTATTAGAATTCCCATGCTCTTTTACCTATAAAGTAATGGGAGAAGCAAAACCAGAGCTTGTAGACAAAGTGGTATCAGTGATTCAACGCCATGCTCCTGGCGATTATACGCCATCAATCAAACCAAGTAGTAAAGGTAATTATCATTCTGTATCAATTACCATTAATGCAACACATATCGACCAGGTCGAAAATCTTTATAAAGAATTAGGCGAAATCGATATTGTAAGAATGGTTTTATAGTGTTTTACTTTTGCTAAAAATTGAAAATCTTATCAGTATAGATAAGACTTCCTGTTGTACAGTGAAAAATTGAATAAAATCAATGCTCTACCTGAATGATTTTAGCAAAGATTTATCTTTATTATAACAAAAAAATTAATTAGAAAATATTATAGAATCAATGTATTTTATTACGATTTTCAAATTAGTATTGTATAAACAGTGACATAAATTTATTCAAGATGATAAAACGCAAGATAGTATTAACTGCCTTGCGCTTTTAATAGAGAAGAAATTATCCTAAAATTTTCACTAATTCTTTTGTTACTTCAGTTACAGCTTGCGTTCCATCAATACGGAAATATTGTGTTCGCCCTTCTTTGGCTTCATGCTGATAATAACTAATTAGTGGTTTAGTCAAATCGTGATATTCAACAAGGCGTTTACGAACGATTTCTTCGTTATCATCTTTGCGAATAGTAAGTGGTTCACCAGTCACATCATCAACATTTTCAACCTTTGGTGGATTATGGCGAATGTGATAAACACGACCTGAAGGAGCATGAATTCGGCGCCCACTCATGCGATCAATAATCACTGCGTCTGGTACATCAAATTCAAGCACATAGTCAACATCTATGCCAGCTGTTTTCATTGCATCTGCTTGTGGAACCGTGCGAGGGAAGCCATCTAGCAAAAAGCCATTAGCGCAATCGCTTTGTGCAATACGTTCTTTAACTAATGCAATAACGAGTTCATCGGTAACTAGTTTACCGGCATCCATTAACTCCTTAGCTTGTAAACCAAGTGGACTACCAGCTTTTACTGCTGCTCGCAACATATCACCAGTTGAAATTTGAGGAATACCATATTTTTGCATAATAAATTGTGCTTGTGTTCCCTTTCCTGCTCCTGGTGCTCCTAATAAAATAATTCGCATAAAATAACCTCTTATGGCTTTAATATAAATAAAGCTTCTATTCTGGTAAATAATGAAATATCACCTTACTGCTGGATATCAAACCATCAGTTGGGCAAATATAGTTAACCGCTCCACAACCTTTGATCATTTGAGCTTTTTGCAAACAAGTCGGGCAAATATACTGTTCAAGATAATGTTGCTTACAATGAGGACAATTAAAATTCTGTGGCGAAACAACACTCATTTTATGATGACACTTTGGACAAAGGCCTTCTTTCCCAGAATCATTCATTAATTTTCCTGACATAAATTAATTTCGCCCTCTTACATGCTTCATTAATCGACGACGTTTACGTTGCTGTGATGCAGTTAAAGTATTTTTTCTACCTTCGAATGGGTTAGCCCCTTCTTTAAACTGAATTCGAATTGGTGACCCCATGATTTTTAGTGATCGTCTAAAATAGTTCATCAAATAACGTTTATAAGAATCTGGTAGATCTTCTACTTGGTTACCATGAATCACAACAATTGGTGGATTATAACCACCAGCATGTGCATATTTTAGTTTAACACGTCGTCCTCGAACTAAAGGCGGTTGATGGTCATCTTGTGCCATTTGCATAATCTTGGTTAATAATGCGGTATTAACACGACGTGTTGCACAATCATATGCTTCTTGAATCGAATCAAATAAGTTACCAACACCACTACCATGCAACGCAGAAATAAAGTGCACACGAGCAAAATCAATAAAATCTAATCTATCATCTAATGTCGTTTTAACTTGCTCTTTGATATCTTGTGATAAACCATCCCATTTATTAACAGCTATTACAAGTGAGCGCCCACTATTAATAATAAAACCAAGTAATGATAAGTCTTGATCGGATACACCTTCTCTGGCATCAATAACTAAAATAACCACATTAGCATCTTCAATTGCTTGTAACGTTTTAATAACTGAAAATTTTTCAACTGTTTCAGTAACTTTTCCGCGCTTACGGACACCAGCCGTATCAATCAAGATATACTCACGTTCATCTCGATTCATTGGTATATAGATACTGTCTCGAGTTGTCCCTGGCATATCATATACAACAACTCGCTCTTCACCTAAAATTCGATTAGTTAGTGTTGACTTACCAACATTTGGTCGGCCAACAATAGCAACTTTGATAGGTTGATTGATTAATGATTCTGTTTCATCAACAAAATCATCACATAATTCAGTTAGATCATCTAATTGTTGATTATCATCATCCGAGTTATTATCTTCGTTATTATCGAACTGGAAAATAGGATCTAATACAGTTTCAATTAATGAACTTACGCCACGACCATGACTAGCTGCAATTGGGTGAATTACTCCCAATCCTAAACCATAAAAATCAGAAATCGCAGTATCGACATCAATACCATCAATTTTATTGGCTACTAAAAAAGTAGCTTTATCGCGAGAACGGAGATGTTTTGCAATAGCATGATCAGCTGGCATTGTACCAGCTCTAGCATCAACCAAGAAAAGAACAATATCAGCTTCTTCTATTGCTTGCAGGGATTGTTCAGCCATAAAGCTTTCAACCCCATCTTCTGTTCCATCAATACCACCAGTATCAATTAAGATATATTCATGGCCCTTGATCTCAGCTCTTCCATATTTACGATCACGCGTTAATCCAGGAAAGTCAGCCACTAAGGCATCTCGAGTTCGTGTTAACCGATTAAATAAAGTCGACTTTCCAACATTTGGACGACCAACAAGCGCTACAACAGGTACCATGTTTCTTCTCTAGGTTACTTTAATTCTTTGTAAAAGCATAAATATCACCATTTTTAGCCTGAACAATTAACTTATTGTCTACAACTAATGGTTTAGATATTAATCCACTACTACTCACTTGTGTTTTAGCAACAAGTTCACCACTTTCATCATTTAACCAATATAGGTAACCTTCAAAATCACCAAACACAACACAATTCTGGTAGATGACTGGATCAGTTAACAAACGATGAGTAAAGTCTGACTGAGTCCAAAGTTCTCCACCGCCATTCTTAGCA
Source organism: Gilliamella sp. Gris1-4 (assembly GCF_001690335.1). Classification (NCBI taxonomy): domain Bacteria; kingdom Pseudomonadati; phylum Pseudomonadota; class Gammaproteobacteria; order Orbales; family Orbaceae; genus Gilliamella; species Gilliamella sp. Gris1-4. The sequence continues at coordinate 25,413 of NZ_LZHA01000054.1, forward strand.
ATGGCTTGAACATTGTCATCTTGGTCAATAACAAACAGTCTATCAGTATCCACAGCCAAGCTATGTATAGATCCAAGTATTTTACGCCAAACAGTCTGACCATTACTTAAATCAAGCGCAACAACACTACCATTATAACCAATAGAATAAACTAAATTTCCCTCAACTACTGGAGTAGAATCAACATCATTTAATTTTGCTATTTCTGTAGAGCCTGATGGCTGTGAAATACGTTGCTGCCAAATTAATTCACCATCATTAATATAGTAAGCATTTACTCGGCCATTATCATCGCCAACGATTGCTGCGCCATGAGCGATAGTTGGCGTAGAATTACCTCTTATCGATAATGCCGGCACTTCGAAGGAAACATCCCACAAATAATCACCTGTGTCACGATCAAGGCCTTGAAGAATACCATTAGCAGTATGAATTATTAATTTATTTTCAGAAGATACTGGGCGAGCAAGTACTTCCCCTTTCACTGTTTTTTCCCACACAACTTTACCATCGAGACGATCTAGCGCATAGACAACAGCACGTTCACTGCCTACATAAACATATTTATCATCAGCACTGACACCACCTGAAAATAGTGCTGTTTTACTACTGAAAAGTGTACTTTTAGATAAATTTACATCCCATATAGTATTACCGCTTGATAAATCAATTGCTTTAACTTGTCCACTACGACTCGCTACGTAAATAGCATTATCATAATTAATCGGACCTAATAATGAATAGATATGAGTATTGCCAGCAGTACTATTTTTCCACACTTGTTGGATAGAAAATTGATTATCTACTTTCGGTGACGGTGCAATTTGGACAATCTCTTCCTCTCCACCAAATAAAGAACACCCAGCTAGTGAAAAAATAAAAACACCAGCAAAAAGATATTTTGATAACTTCATTGTATAGACCCTTATAGCAGGATAAATTAATTTTTACTTTCTTCAGATGCGGCTTGTTCTGCCTCAGCTTCTTGCTCTGTTTTTTCCTTGGCTGCCTGAGCCTCTTTTTCTGCCTTTTCTTTAGTAGCTAAAGCTTCTTGTTCAACTTGTTGTTTTGCTTTTAAATATTCAGCTTGGTTCAACTTCATTTTAATACTTTCTTCTAAATCTTTAGTTGGTGAAGAAGTCAAAGCAACATTATAAGCACTCACTGCGTCAGCATAACGGGACATTTTAACAAGCACATCACCCCTAAGATCATTAATTACTGCTCCCCAACTTTCATTAGTAACATTATCTAATGATGTTAGGCTTTCTTGATATTGACCTTGTTGATACTGTAAACGTGCTATACGAATATTAATAATCGCTTTCACAGGCTCTGAATCCGCTTTCTTTAATGCATCAACTAACAAGGCTTGTGCCCCAGGATAATCTTTTAATACCTCAACATAAAATTTTGCAGCACGCAAATTAGCAAACACACTATAAATAGTATCGTTATTTTTAGCAAAAGATACTAATTCATTAACAGAATCTGGTTTATTATCATCTAATTGGGTAATTAATTGTTCATACTTATCTGATGATTCTATTGCCTTTTCAGCTTTATATGATTGCCAATAACGCCAGCCATAAAAGGCCAATAATCCGATCACAAGAACGGCAACCATAATTTTCCACTTTTTAGCAAAAAAGCATTTTATCTCTTCAAGTTGTTCTTCACTGGATAACTGATGACTCACGTTTTTCTCCTATTTCCTTTACTTAATAGACAAACAAGTCTGGACAACATCTTTTTGTGCAACTTCAACTTGTTCGCCTGTTTGTAAATTTTTAATCATTACTGACTGATTAGATAATTCATTTTCACCAATAATAACAGCTATTTTAGCACCTAATTTATCTGCTTTGGTAAATTGTTTCTTAAAATTACTGCTACCATAATTTGTCATGATTCGCCAATCAGGAAAACCATCACGTAATTGCTCTGCAACACCTTGAGCAGCTGATATGGTCTTTTCATCACCAGATGAAATCATATAAATATCAATCGAATTATCACAATAAAATGATGGATTAACCGCTTGAACTAATAACACTAAACGCTCAACCCCCATTGCAAAACCAACTGCTGGTGTTGGTTGTCCGCCAAGTTGGCCTACAAGACCATCATAGCGACCACCACCACAAACTGTTCCTTGAGCTCCTAAACTATTAGTTACCCATTCAAAAACAGTACGATTATAGTAATCTAAACCGCGTACTAATCTTTGATTAATATTATATTCTATTCCAGCATTATCCAATAGTCGGCATAAGCTTTCGAAGTGAATTTTAGATTCTTCATCTAAATAATCAAACAATTTTGGAGCTTGATTCAGCAACTCTTGAACAACTGGATTTTTTGAATCAAGTACGCGCAATGGGTTAGTATACATTCTACGTAAACAGTCTTCATCTAATTTATCTTTATGTTGCTCAAGAAAAGCAACCAACGCATTTCGATAATTGGCTCTTGCTTCAAGCGAACCAATTGAATTAAGTTCAAGAGAAGTATGCTGTTCAATACCAAGGGCTTTCCAAAAACGAGCCGTTAATAAAATAAGTTCGGCATCAACATTTGGCCCTTCAAGTCCAAAGACTTCAACACCAAATTGATGAAATTGACGATAGCGCCCTTTTTGTGGTTTTTCGTAACGAAAAGCTGGTCCTAAATACCAAAGGCGTTGTTCTTGATTATAAAAAAGACCGTGTTCAATTCCTGCTCGAACACAACCTGCGGTAATTTCTGGGCGTAAAGTGATGCTTTCATCATTTCGATCATTGAAAGTATACATCTCTTTTTCAACAATATCGGTGATTTCTCCGACCGCCCGTTTAAATAGCGCAGTATCTTCAACAATAGGCGTTCTAATTTCGTTGTAGCCATAACTATTTAGTACACCTTTAACGATTTTTTCAATCTGTTGCCAACTTGCACTATCTGTTGGGAGTAAATCGTTCATTCCTCGTATAGATTGGATCTTTTTCTCTGTCATTTGTTTATTCGCTATCTAATAAAATTATAATTCAGTTGCTGCAATTCTGTTTTTCAATATTAATGCTTTAGCACGAATTTTAGCTTCTAATTCATCAATCATTTGTTCATTATCAATACGGCCAATACGTACACCATCTTCATAAAAACCACTTTTGTTATGACCGCCAGCAACGCCCATAGTTGAAGCTAATGCCTCCCCAGGACCGTTAACCACACAACCAATAATTGATACATCCATTGGTGTAATAATATCTTCTAATCGTTGTTCTAATGTATTGACTGTATTAATCACATCAAACTCTTGGCGAGAACAGGTTGGACAGGCAATAAAATTAATACCACGAGACCGTATACGCAACGATTTTAAAATATCAAATCCAACTTTCACTTCTTCTGTAGGATCAGCGGCTAAGGAAACTCGAAGTGTATCGCCAATGCCTTCTGATAGCAATAATCCCAATCCAATGGCCGATTTAATAGCACCACTTCGAACACCACCTGCTTCAGTTATACCTAGATGTAATGGTTGCTTTATTTGCTTAGCTAGCAATCGATAAGCATCAACGGCAGTAAACACATCAGATGCTTTTACACTGACTTTAAACTGCTCAAAATTAAGTCGATCAAGTATATCGACATGGCGCATCGCTGATTCAACTATTGCTTTTGGTGTAGGTTCACCATACTTTTCTTGAATATCTTTTTCTAGAGAACCAGAATTAACACCGATTCGTATCGGGATATTTTTATCTTTAGCACAATCAACAACAGATCGAATTCTTGATTCATTACCTATGTTGCCAGGATTAATTCTTAAGCAATCAACGCCATATTCGGCAACTTTTAATGCAATACGATAATCAAAATGAATATCAGCAATGAGTGGAACTTTTGCCTGCTGCTTAATAAATTTAAAAGCTTCAGCTGCATCCATTGTAGGTATGGATACACGCACAATATCTACACCAACACGTTCAAGTGCTTGAATTTGGGCAACTGTTTTTTCTACATCTGTGGTTCGAGTATTTGTCATTGATTGAACTGCAATCGGAGCCCCGTTACCAATAGGAACATTGCCGACATAAATTCGGGTTGATTCTCGTCTAACAATTGGTAAATCTTGATGACTCATACATATTTAACCATTTTACAAAAATAACTAGCAAGTGATCTTAACAAGATTTAAGAAAAATGTCTGTATGAGAATAAGAAAATTTGCTAACTATTGACACGAGTAACGGGGACTGGAGAAATATAATGACTTACTTCAATAAGATTATTTTTATTGTCTTTATTGACATAGTATAGAATCATACCAAGCACACAAAGAATTACAAATATTCCCCAAAGGATAAAAGGAGTCTTTCGTCGCCTTTTCCTATTAATCGTTTGAATTTGAGTTATCTTTTGGTGAGACTTAGATTGTTTAGTTAATTCATTAAGATATGGTTGATAGTAATCCGATGATAAGCCAACTATTTCAGCATAAGAACGAATATAACCTTTTATAAAAACAAAAGGGACATGAGGTAATTGGTCATTTTCGATATCAATAATTACAGTCTTTCGCACATGAATTTTATTGGCAATATCATCTTGAGTTAATCCCATTTTTTCTCGTAAATCAACAAGCATCACTCCTAATGAAATATTATCCATCATACCCTCATAAATTTAATACGAATCTCTATCCAACAAGTTTTACATGATTTTACATAATTTTACATAATTTTACAATTAATTAACTTTTTTAGCATTAAACCGCTGTGTTGGTTTCTCAATTTCATTTTGAGCAGCAACTAATTGTAATTCATATTCACCTTGTTTTAAGGTTTCAAGCATAACCGCATAAACGGCTGAAGTAGTATGTTCTAAAGCTTCAACCAATGATTTTCCAAGTAAAATATTAGCTAGAAAAAGTCCGCTTGTCATATCACCAACACCTACGGGTTGTCTTACACCAAAATCAACTAGTGGGCGGCCGATATGCCATGCTTCATCACTAGTTACAAGCAACATTTCAAAACGATCAATTTTATATCCAGCTCTACTTAAATGTTTAACTAAAATCGCTTTAGGTCCTTTTTTACATAACTCTCGACAAGCTAAAATTGCTTCATCAACATTATTAATACGTTGTTTTCCATTAAGCTCTTCAAGTTCCAAAATATTGGGTGCCATCATATCAGCCATAGGCAATGCTGTATTGCATAAAAACTCAGAAACACCTGGTGCAACAAAACATCCTTTTTCAGGATGTCCCATTACAGGATCGCAAAAATAAATAGCATTAGGATTAACAGCTTTTACTTTTTTAACTATTTCAATAATTGCATTACCTTGTTCAGGTGATCCCATATAACCACTTAATACTGCATCACACCGTTTCAATTCATCAATTTCATTAATTCCATCAGCAATTTCGGTTAAATGCGATGCAGACATTACCGTCCCAGTCCATTGTCGATATTGAGTATGATTAGAAAATTGTACAGTGTTTAAAGGCCAAACATTTACGCCTATTCGACGCATAGGAAATACAGCCGCACTATTCCCTGCATGACCAAATACAACATGTGACTGAATCGATAAAATATTTCTCATGAAATTAACTCCAAATTAACAAACAGTAATATTTTTTACCGCGACGAAGTAAAGTATAACGATTATATAGTTTATCGCTATCAGTAAAATGATAATCAGTTATAGTGTTACGTTCACCATTAACAGAAATAGCATTAGATTCAATCATTGTTCTAGCTTGTCCTCTTGATGGTGCAAATTCCGCATTAACAATTGCTTGTTGTAAATCAACATTTTCCTCAACAGCTAATGTTGGCATACCATCTTGAGCTAATTGTTCAAAATCAGCTTCAGACAAGTCAGTTAATTTACCAGAGAATAGGCTTTCTGTAATACGTTTTGCTGCGATCAATCCTTCTTCACCATGAACTAAGCGTGTAACTTGCTCAGCAAGTACATATTGAGCTCGTGGTGCAACACCACTATTTTTATCTTCCTCTTCCAATGCATCAATCTCACTTAGAGGCATAAATGTGAAGAATTTTAAGAATCGATAAACATCAGCATCAGCAGTATTTATCCAGAATTGATAGAATTTATAATGACTTGTCTTTTTCGGATCTAACCATACGGCACCACTTTCAGTTTTACCAAATTTGGTCCCATCTGATTTAGTGATTAACGGTACAGTCAAACCATAAACTTGTTTTTGATGTAAACGACGGGTTAAATCAATACCTGCAGTAATATTACCCCACTGATCAGATCCACCAATTTGTAAAACAACATCATGCGATTTATTCAAACAAGCAAAATCATAAGATTGTAATAAGCTATAAGAAAATTCAGTAAATGAAATACCCACCTCATCACGATCTATACGTTGTTTAACTGATTCTTTATTGATCATCGCATTAACTGAAAAATACTTACCAACATCACGTAAAAATGTTAGTACATTCATGCTATTAAACCAATCATAGTTATTAGCCACCATCGCTGAATTTTCACCACAATTAAAATCTAAAAACGGTGACACTTGTTGTTTTATCTTTTCACTCCACTCAATAACTGTTTCCTCAGTATTAAGTTTTCGTTCAACAGCTTTAAAACTTGGATCGCCAATTAATCCTGTTGCTCCCCCTACAAGCGCAACAGGTTTATGACCAGCTAACTGAAAACGTTTTAAACAAAGTAACGGAACTAAATGACCGAGATGCAAACTATCTGCTGTTGGATCAAAACCACAATAAAGCGCAATAGGATTTTGTTCAATTTGTTCTACTAGTGCTTTTTCATCAGTAAGCTGAGCAATCAGTCCACGTTCTTGTAGTTGTTTGATCACATTTTTTGTCATGATATTTTACCTATTAAATTTATTACATTTATATTCTAGTTTAAATAAAATTTATTCTAATTTATTTTGTTGTGATAACGTTTATACGCTTGTTTAAAATGATCTGCTACTATTTCGTTTGGCTTTTTATCAAAAAGACTAAAAATAATAATGGCTATAGAAGCAAATAAAAATCCAGGGATAAGTGAATACAAATTAAACCAATTAAAATTAATCCATAGCAACACAGTTACAGTACCAGTTATCATTCCAGCTAGTGCTCCATTACGTGTCATACGCGACCAAAAAACAGAAAATACGATTATAGGACCAAACGCCGCACCAAATCCAGCCCAAGCATGACTCACTAAATCAAGTACACTATTATTTGGATTAATAGCTAATAAAATAGCAATAACTGAAACTAATAGCACCATTATACGACCAACCCAAACCAGTTCCTTCTGTTTTGCTTTTGGTCTAAAAAACGCACGATAAAAATCTTCCGTTAGAGCACTTGAACAAACTAATAATTGACAACTTAATGTGCTCATGACCGCTGCTAAAATAGCGGCCAACAAAATACCAGCAATCCAAGGATTAAAAAGTAATTTCGACAATTCGATAAAAATACGTTCATGTTTACCATCGTTAATCAAGTAAGATAAATCTGGATTATGAGCAAAAAAGGCGATACCAAAGAAACCAACCGTGATTGCGCCAGCTAAACATAACATCATCCATGTCATACTAATCCGTCGAGCGTTTTTCATTACTTCATGTGAATCAGCAGCCATAAATCTGGCTAAAATATGAGGTTGCCCAAAATATCCAAGCCCCCAACCTAATAATGAAATAATGGCAATAAAATCCATATGAGCAAATAAATTGGTATAATCTGAATTGAGCGATTCAATATATATCAATGCATCAGAAAGCCCACCAGCATTTACCATAACCATAATTGGCGTTAGAATAAGTGCAAACATCATTAAACTAGCTTGAATAGTATCAGTCCAGCTTACTGCTAAAAAGCCACCGATAAACGTATAGGCAATTGTTGCACCTGCACCCGCTAACATCGCCCAACCATAGCTCATACCAAATGTACTCTCGAATAACTTTGCGCCCGCAACTACACCAGAAGCACAATAAATAGTAAAAAATATTAGAATAATGACAGCTGAAATAATGCGTAGAAGTGAGCTTTTATCATCAAATCGACGAGCGAAATAATCGGGTAAAGTTAATGAATTATGATTGATTTCAGTAAAGACTCGTAATCGTCCTGCAATGAGTAGCCAATTTAAATAAGCACCAATAATCAATCCGATTGCAATCCAACTTTGTGAAATACCAAACAAAAAAACAGCACCAGGTAATCCCATTAATAGCCAACCACTCATATCTGATGCGCCAGCTGAAAGCGCAGTCACAACACTACCGATACGACGCCCACCTAAAATATAATCACCAAAATTTTGCGTTGAGCGAAATGCAAAAAAACCTATGGCAATCATGCCTAAAATGTATACAGCAAAGGTGACAATCATTGGTAAGGGCATATCTTTAAAAAACCTTATTTGATAAAATTAAGAAATAGTGGGCTAGCTTATCATAAAATGACTATGCTAAAAAGTCAGTGAGTATAAATGTGAATATACAAATAACAAAAAACTAAGCAACACTAAAAATAAAAATGTTTTACAATTATTAATCAGTATGTTTCATCGTTCCCATCTATATTAAAAAAACTAAAGGCAACTTACAGATAAACAGTAAATAAAAGTATATAATATGCATCTTACTATTTTTTAATAAAATTATTTTGTGAAACAATCAACCCGAATTCAAATTTTAGAAAGATTAAAAGATCATATTAAAGATCCAACAACAGAACTAGTGTATGAAACACCTTTTGAACTATTAATCGCAGTAGTACTTTCTGCTCAAGCGACTGACGTTAGTGTAAACAAAGCCACAAAACCACTATTTGCTATTGCAAATACTGCTGAACAAATTTTGGCTCTTGGTATTGAGAAATTAAAAAGCTATATCCGCACCATTGGCCTTTATAACAGTAAAGCTGATAACATTATAAAAACATGTCAAATTTTAGTAGATAAATATCAGGGTGAAGTCCCTGAAAGTTTTGATGCACTAATTGAATTACCGGGTGTTGGTCGTAAAACGGCAAATGTTGTGTTAAACACAGCCTTTGGTTGGCCTACCATTGCCGTTGATACACACATATTTAGAGTAAGTAACCGTACAGGTTTTGCACCAGGTAAAACGGTAGAGGTTGTTGAAGAAAAATTACTGAAAGTCGTACCCAAAGAATATAAAATAAATTGTCACCACTGGCTAATATTACATGGCCGTTATACTTGTATTGCCAGAAAGCCTAGATGTGGATCCTGTGTTATAGAAGATTTGTGCGAATTTAAAGAAAAAATTTACCCAGAGTAGAAATCAATGCCAAATAAATTTAATTTAGACCAAGATGATATAAACTTGTTTAAAAATAGTATTGGTAACATCACCAAAAAACTAAAACAAGATACTGTCGTTCATAAACCACAAAAACGTTCACAAAAAGCAATAGAAACCCAAAAACAGCAATATGAAAAAATTAATGCTGAATTTTATTTTTCTGATGATTATCAGCCGCTATTGCAAGAAGACCCTATTCGCTATAGCCGAGAAAATGCAGATCCCTACGAAGTAAAAAAATTGCGTCGTGGATTTTATGAACCAGAATTCTTTTTGGATCTACATGGGTTAACTCAACAAGAGGCTAAAAAAGAAATTGCCGCTCTTATCGCAGCATGTTTACGTGAAAGAGCTCATTGTGCTTGTATCATGTATGGACATGGGAAAAACATCTTAAAGAAACAAACACCCATGTGGCTAGCTCAGCATCCTCATGTTATCTGTTTTCATCAAGCGCCTAAAGAATTTGGTGGCAACGCAGCACTTCTCATTTTATTTGATATTGAGAACAAACTAATAAATAGCTAGTTTTTGAAAACTTAACCAACCATCTGGGTAATCATAATAATAATTTTTACTCTTCTTCCGTCAATTTATTTAAACCTTTGTGACGACATTAGCATGTAGATAAAAACAACAATTAAAATAGCTTTAACTAGAGGATAAAGTTTAAAAATAGTTGTTAATAACATAAAACAAAAAAACCAGCTTAGCGATAACGTCAAGCTGGTAAACATTGGAAGCAATGTGAGCAATGTCATACTTTTTCAGAAGCCTCTAAAGCTCTAACAAAGTACGATAATAATGATAATGATTATCATTAACAAAATCAAGCATTTTTTTATTTTTCTAAGCTAGATAAAATAAATCCTTTATTCACTAATTTCATAATAAGAGGATTCATATTTAACAATATAAAAAATAAGCAGAATATTCCTATTCTGCTTTTATAAAAAATTCTATACAATGGCTAATTTAGGCGAAATAAAACAGAGTATAGTACTCATTATTTTTGATAAATAAATTCAACACCCTCTTCATCGCTTTCGTCCCAGTCATCAAAATCATCGTCATCATCAAAAGTCTCATCCATTGCTTGTTGATGGTAATCATCCCACATAAATTCCACTTTTTCAGGCGATGACTCTTCTTGTTCTGCTTCACGTGGATGCGCATTGATATATTCCATTAAGTCCCAACATAAGGTCTTTATACCTTCTTGATTAATGGCTGAAATAATATAATATTTATCTTTCCAATCAAGTGCCTTAGCTATTTCGGCTGAACGTTTAGCACTCTCTTCAGGACCTAATACATCCATTTTATTAAACACCAACCAACGTGGTTTATTAGCTAATTTTTCACTATATCGTTGAACCTCTTGGATTATCACTTTAGCATTTTCTACCGGATCTGATTCATCTACTGGTGCCATATCGATCAAGTGAACTAAAACACGACAACGTTCAAGATGTTTTAAGAAACGAATACCAAGTCCTGCACCGTCTGATGCCCCCTCTATTAAACCAGGAATATCAGCAACAACAAAACTCTGTTCATTATCCATTCTTACTACACCTAAACTAGGCACTAAAGTAGTAAATGGATAATCGGCAACCTTTGGTTTAGCAGCTGAAACTGAGCGAATAAAAGTTGATTTACCAGCATTAGGTAAGCCCAACATCCCCACATCAGCAAGTAACAATAATTCTAATAATACATCGCGCTTTTCACCTGGAGTACCATCCGTTTTTTGCCTTGGTGCACGATTTACCGATGATTTAAAACGCGCATTTCCAAGCCCATGAAAACCACCCTTGGCAACCAATACTTTTTGTTGGTGATGGGTTAAATCACCAATAATTTCACCTGTATATTTGTCGGTAATTCGTGTTCCTACCGGTACTTTAACGGTAATATCTCGACCACGCTTACCCGTACAATCAGAACCCTGTCCATTTTGTCCACGCTCAGCACGGTAATTTTTTTCAAACTGAAAATCAACTAGTGTATTTAAATTCTCATCAGCAATAAAAAAGACATCACCACCATCACCACCGTCACCACCATCAGGACCGCCTTTAGGTATATACTTTTCTCGGCGAAAACCGACACAACCATTTCCACCATCTCCAGCTTCAACGCGTATTGATGCTTCATCAACAAATTTCATTATTCTTCCCCTTTATTGCGGTTAATTAGCCAGCCTTTTCTTGGATGCCAAATATAATGCCCAATGGTCGCAAACATAGCACCCGCAACAACAGATACTGCACCAATATAACCTAAAATATTTAAATATTGCATAGCAAACTTTTCAGGCCAAATTAAAGCAAACAAATCTGAAAAGATCAGCGAAAACAATGGCGTTAGGGTTGTTATTGCACTCACTTGTGCTGCTTGCCATCGTTCCATAGCCATCACTAATGCGCCATAAGCAATAATAGTATTTAAACCACAAAATATGATAGCAAACAGTTGAGTTGCATCAGCATTTGTAATTTTACTTAGCGACGTAAAAGGCAACAAAAAAACAGTACAAATAAGGTAAATCAACCAAAGTAACTGTTCTGCACGTAATTTCTGTAATAGTACTTTTTGAGCAAGTGCATAGCAAGCCCATGATACCGAAGCCAGTAAACCAAGCCAAACACCAATGCCATATGAAGACATATTAGAAAACAGATCTACAATATTTTTATTAAAAAATAACCCCAGCCCAACTAATAATATTAAAATACCAATAATCTGAGTCGGTCTGAGTCGCTCTCTAAAAATAAAAGCACTTGAAATCATAAAAATCACAATGCCTATTTGCCCAACAACCTGAGCGGTTGTAGCTGAAAGATACTGAACTGCACTAGCAAATAGTGCAAAATTACCCAACAGCCCAAAACCTGCAATCATCAATAAAATAAAACGACGACGTTTTCTAAACATCATTAAATTAGGAAATTGCTTTTTATAAGCCAACCAAATAGTAATACCAAGCGCTGAAATAGCCAATCTAGACCAAGCTAATGTCAATGGATCAACAACCACTAGCGCGTATTTCATTGCAATTGGCACAATGCCCCACATCACTGCGGTTAACATGGCAAGTGCAAAACCTAATTTAACATTTTGCTGCTTTATCATATCGCCATCAATTTTATATTAACTTCAAGAAATGAAAAAAGCCCCACAATAATTGTGAGGCTTCTATAACTTTTGAACCGTTTATGAATTAGCTGTTAGCAACTACACTAACATAACGACGATTCTTAGGTCCTTTAACTTCAAACTTTACTTGTCCATCAATTAAGGCAAATAGAGTATGATCACGACCACAACCTACATTAGTACCTGGGTGGAATTGAGTTCCACGTTGACGAACTAAAATGTTACCAGCAAGAACTTCTTGACTACCATAACGTTTAACACCTAAACGTTTACTTTGGGAATCACGACCATTACGTGATGAACCACCAGCCTTCTTATGTGCCATTGTTCAATACTCCTATTAAGCGATTGCAGTGATCTTCACATCAGTGAACCACTGACGGTGACCTTGTTGTTTACGATAGTGTTTACGACGACGGAATTTAACAATTTTCACTTTATCGCCACGACCGTGCTCAACAATTTCTGCTTTAATTGTTGCACCTTCAACAAACGGAGCACCAACTTTGATGTCTTCACCATTTGCTACCATTAAAACTTTATCGAAAACAACTTCTGCGCCCGTTTCGACTTCAATTTTTTCCAAGCGAACGACTTGTCCTTCGCTAACTCGGTGTTGTTTACCACCACTTTGGAAAACTGCGTACATACTTAACTCCGCAATAAAAAGCAGACGATTACTTGATTAAACATATATGTCTGCGTGATTAATCTTATAGGGCGTGAATTTTACGCAAATTTTATTCTTGTTGCAAGCGCTGTTTAACAAAAGATCGCAAAAAGTTACAAAAAAGATCAGATAGATACTCTTTTCAAGCTACAATAACCATAAATTACTATTTAGCTAAAATAAAATTACAAAATAATATTGAGTGTTTATATGTCGAACATAAAAATTCGTCCCACCGAATCAATTATTAATCGTTTAACACTATTACTGTTCTGTTTAGGCGCTATTGCTTTAATCGCTTTATCGTTTTCAATCCAGGTAGCCAATGATACAAAAGGTGGGGCATATATGGTTAATCAATTAGGCTTACTAAGAATGAAGAACTACCAAATACTAACAATGGTTCCACTCAATAAGGAAGATTATGATAATTTAAATATTTTTATTAATATTTCTTCATCACAAAAACATTTAATGCTTTTAAAACGCTACGATTTAATTAATGAATTTAATCAGTTAGAAAATGATTGGAATACTCGACTTATTACGAAAATACAGCAAGCACAAAAAATCGATGAAATAAAAATTGATATTGAAAACTATGTTGCTCGTATCAACCATTTAGTAGATAAGATTGATCAAAAAACCGAAAACAAAATTTATCATATTTCTCAATTACAACAATTATTTATTGTTATTATCGTAATTTTTTTAGCTGTTCAAATTTATTACTTACGTTACTACCTTCTTGCACCATGGCAAAAACTAATTAGTATGGCTGAAGCAATTTCTAACCACAATTTTAAAGCGCGTTTTAATATTAAAGGCAGAAAGAATGAATTTGATCTTTTAGGGCTAGCTTTTAACAAAATGTCCGAGCAAATTGAATCACAATATTTATTGTTAGAAAAACAAGTTGCAGAAAAAACAGCTAAATTACAACAAACCAATAAAATTGTTTCATTTCAATATCAAACAATTAAGCAACTACATACTTCAGAGCCATTGTGTGAACGTTTTCTAAAAATACTACACAAATTAGAAGATTTAGTACCATTAACTCAATTTAAAATCCGTTTTTATGAATCAAATGATCCTGAGCATTATCAACAAATCAGTTACGATAATGAGCAAAAATTACCTTATTGCCAAAACCCTAAATGCAAAGCTTGTTTAATCTCATCAAAATCTTATCAAAAAAATAACTTTCAGCGCCATTGTCACCTTCAAGAAAACGGAGAAAAATATGGGATATTATTTGCTTTGCAGCCAGAAAATACCATATTAACCAATGAACAAGAAAACTTAATTGTGGGAGTCATCGAGCAAATGACTACCGCAATGAAGCTCGATAGACAAATTGAACAACAAAAACAATATTTATTAATAAAAGAACGCTCAGCAATGGCCAGAGAGCTGCATGATTCCATTGCTCAATCTCTATCTTGTTTAAAAATACACCTCAGCTGCTTACAAATGCAATCAGATTTAACATCACAAAGCAGTATTGATTTACTGGCAACAATGCGTAAAGAAGTCAATATAACCTACTCTCAACTAAGAGAACTAATTACCTCTTTTCGCTTACGCCTTAACCAAACGGGTTTTTATGCAAATTTAATGGAATTAATTGAGGAATTTAATCAAAAATTACAATTCAATATTCAGTTTGAATATTTATTACCGCTGAATATTATCAATAGTAAATATGCATTTCACTTATTGCAAATAATTCGAGAAGGACTAAATAACATATACAAACATGCTAAAGCTACACAGGTTATTGTTAGTTTAAAAATTGATGACCATCAAATTATTTCTGTTTGTATTGAGGATAATGGAATTGGTTTACAAAACAATATTAGACTAGATAATAGCTATGGTCTAATCATTATGCGTGATAGAGTTGAAATACTAAATGGTAATTTAACAATAAATAGCAAACCCCTCCAAGGAACACAAATTATGATAGCATTTAAGATTAATAAAACCATTTCATTCAAAACAACAGAAGAGTAAAAATGGAACAAATAAATTGCTCAATACTACTTATTGATGATCATCCAATGTTAAGAAATGGCGTAAAACAGCTGATAAATACAGTCAACCATTTTGACATTGTAGGAGAAACTGGCTCTGGAATAGAAGGCGTTAAATTAGCCGAAGAGCTTGATCCTGATATTATTCTACTTGATATCAATATGCAGGACGTTAATGGATTAGAAATATTACGCTATTTGCGCCAAAAAAACATATCGAGTCGAATTATTATGTTTACAGTATCAGATGCAAAAGAAGATATAATCACCGCACTAAAAACAGGTGCTGATGGCTATTTATTAAAAGATATGGAGCCTGAAGATTTTCTAAAATCACTACAAGAAATTGCGATTGGAAAACTAGTTATGGATAATGCTATTTCGCACATTATCCTCAATTACATGCGTCATAACGAACAACCAATTGCAAAACAGATGCATGATGTTAGCTTATTGACACCAAGAGAAAATGAAATTTTTAATTTATTAGTTCAAGGACTATCAAATAAACTAATTGCAAAAGATTTAGGTATCGTAGAAAGCACAGTCAAAGTACATATCAAAAGTATATTCAAAAAACTTAATTTTAAATCACGAATGGAAATGACTGTATGGTATTTGCAAAGTAAGGAATAATATTATTTACTTAAAAATAGATAAATCATAACGCTTTACCTTAAATAAGATAAAGCAACTTATAATACAAAATATAGGATGGTGTTCACTAAAATTTATCTATTTCTATTAACACTCAGAAAACCAATTCAGCTTTTCCCGTAATGCAACAACAGGCCCAATAATAATTAAACTAGGACTACAGGCTTGCAAAGATAATTGTGCTAAATCACATAACTGACCTGATATTACTTTTTGTTTCGTTGTTGTGCCTTCTTCAACAATTGCAACTGGGGTATTTGCATTCATACCGTATTTAATTAATTGTTTTTCGATGTTACTAGCTTGAGATAATCCCATATAAAAAACTAATGTTTGTTTTTCAGCGGCTAAACTTTGCCAATCAAGATGACTACCATCTTTCAAATGACCAGTAATTAAACGTACACTATGAGCATAATCTCGATGCGTTAATGGAATTCCACTATATGCAGAACAACCTGAAGCTGCTGTAATTCCTGGCACTACAGAAAATGGAATATCGGCGTTAAATAATGTTTCGAGTTCCTCACCACCTCGACCAAAAATAAAAGGATCTCCACCTTTTAAACGTACAACACGTTTACCTTTTTTAGCTTGTTGTAAAAGAATCTGATTTATTTGTTCTTGAGGTACGCAATGAAATCCTGCTCGCTTACCAATAAAAATACGTTGAGCATCGCGACGGGTTAGATTCATAATTTCATCCGATACTAATCTATCATAGACAATAATATCTGCTTGTTGGATTTGTTGTAATCCCTTTAAAGTCAATAATCCCGCATCACCCGGACCAGCACCAACTAACACAACCTCACCACGCGAATCAAGTGAAGTATCAAATAACTCATTAGTGAGTTTTTCAACATGATCTGAATCGCTATTAGCAATCGCTTGAGCTAACCTATCATGAGAAAATAGCCTTTCCCAAAAACGGCGACGTTCCGTCACTGTTTGATAGGTTGTTTTAACTTTATTACGTAAATAACCGGCATATTTAGCTAATTTGCCTAAATGTTGAGGTAAAATGGACTCTAGTTTTTCACGCAATAATCTAGCCAAAACAGGAGCATGCCCTTCTGAAGAGACAGCAACCATAATAGGAGAACGATCAATAATTGAAGGCATAATAAAACTCGCATCTCTTGGAGAATCGACTACATTACAAAAAATATGCCTTTTTTCCGTCTCAACACTCACTCTTTGATTAGTTTCCTGACAGTCTGTTGCCGCAATAACTAGCCATTTATCATTTAGTAATTCGGCATTAAACTCCCCTTGAACTAAAACTAGTTGTTTTTGTTCATTCCAGCATATGAATTGCTCGTTAAATTCATGCGCATTGACAGTTAAGCGGGCACCAGCTTCAAGTAATAATCGAGCTTTACGCTCAGCAACTTCACCACCACCGACTAATAAGCAATCACGGTTTTCTAGCTTACAAAATAAGGGGAAATAATCCATAACACCTCAAAATAAAACATTATCTGTTTAAAAATTTATTAACAACTAACCTCTAATAATAGAAATTTATTAATTATCCTATTGTTAATTGCTTCGTTATTTTTTTATCACTAATTATGATTAAAACCAAATGTAATCCTAATTAATTTAACGTCTTTGGGGGATTGCTTACCATGCTTTCCCCCTTATATTGGTTATTTTAACCACATTTCCTGAATTAAACAGTTATTAAGGTCGATCTTCTTTGGGTGTTGAATACCAGTATCCCAGTCCCATAAATAATGCGCCAGAAACAATATTTCCTAATGAAACCCATAATAGATTATGACCAATTCCAGCTAATGTGTAAGCATCGCTATGATGACCAAACCACGAAAGTGAAAAAAGTGTCATGTTCGCAACGGAGTGTTCATAGCCACAAGCAATAAATGCTAACAAACACCACCAAATAGCGATAAACTTTGCCGAACCTTCAACGCGATTAGCCATCCAAATCGCTAAACAAACTAACCAGTTACATAAAATACCCCTAAAAAATAATGCCGAAGCTGAAGCAGATGTTTTTGCTAAAGCCGCTGCATGAACCAAACTAGTATCCGTTGATAATAGAGGTGTTGAAGCATAAAAATACAATGCAGCAACAAAAATTGAACCTAATAAATTTCCTAACCATGTTTGTGGCAATACTGTCCACATTTGGGTATGAGTAATTTTTTTGCATTTTACTCCTAGGGTTAAAAACATGGTATGCCCTGTAAATAATTCAGAGCCTGCAATTACAACCAACGTTAAAGCAATACCAAACGTTGCCCCCATAAGTAAAGGTCTTATTGATGGATCAACAAGGTTTCCTAAAGTAAAAATCAAAATAATACCTATTCCTACATAAGCCCCAGCCATAGCAGAACTTAGCCAAAAACCAAATGGGTTCGTTTTTGCCAAACGAACAATACGCGCAGCATTTGCTGCACATTTATTAATTGTCTCTGTATACATAATTAATTTATCCTTTTAAAAATACATTTAGCGCGACTTTACTTGTACGATCCCCTCGTCATTAACATCTACTTCATAATGAGGGATTGAATATTGTTCATCTTCCAAACAATAACCATCTTTTAAACGAAAGCGTTGCTTTTTAAGCGGACTTGCCACCCATAACTCATTTTCATGTTCTGCTATAATGCCTCGGGATAAAACACTTGCCTTAGCAAATGGATCAATATTACTAATCGCATAAAGCTCAGTATTATTATAAGGGCGAAAAATAGCCACATGATCATTACCAACAAGTGCACAAACTCCTGTGCCAGGTAAAATCTCATCAAGTTTACAAATAGTTATCCATTGACTCATATTATTCCCCTAACATTACTTTACGTTCTTCTGCTGTTGCTGGGCGATGCTGATCACGCTCAGGTACGATTTGGACATTCTCATCACGTTTGTTACTATTAATAAAATGAGAAAATCGAATTTGACCTTCTGTATTTTCAACAGCTTCCTTCCATTCACATACCATTAATTTACGTAAGCGTGTCATTTCACTTTCTAACTCAGCATTTATGCCTAATTTATCGTCAATAATAACACTACGTAAATAATCAATACCACCATCTAAATTTTCAAGCCAGACTGACGTCCGTTGTAATTTATCTGCGGTACGAATATAAAACATAAGGAAACGATCAATATATCGAATTAGTGTATTTTTATCGAGATCAGCAGCAAGTAAATCAGCATGACGAGGCTTCATACCACCATTACCACACACATAAAGATTCCATCCTTTTTCAGTAGCAATAACACCGATATCTTTTCCTTGCGCTTCGGCACATTCACGTGTACAACCTGATACGCCTAGTTTAAATTTATGTGGTGCACGAATGCCTTTATAGCGGTTTTCTAGCTCAACACCCAAACCAACACTATCTCCGACACCGAATCGACACCAAGTGCTACCTACACAGGTTTTTGCCATTCTTAATGCTTTGGCATAAGCATGACCACTCTCAAAACCAGCCTCAATAAGCTCCTTCCAAATAGCTGGAAGATCGTCTTTTTGAGCTCCAAATAAGCCAATACGCTGTGAACCTGTAATTTTAGAATAGAGCTGATATTTTTTAGCTATTTGGCCAACAGCAATTAATCCTTCTGGAGTAATTTCACCACCAGCACTACGTGGAATTATCGAATAAGTACCATTTTTTTGAATATTACCTAAGAAAATATCATTACTATCTTGTAGAGGAATCAAATTATCTTTAAGAATATAATCATTCCAACATGAAGCTAATAAAGATCCGACGGTAGGTTTACAAATTTCACAGCCATAGCCTTTACCATGTTTCTTAATTACTTGCTCAAAAGACGTTAAGCCCTCAACACGGATAAGATGATATAACTCCTGACGCGAATATTTAAAATGTCCGCATAATGCATGGCTGACCTCAATGCCTTGTTTAGCTAACTCTAAATTAAGAATTTGTGTAACAAGTGGGATACAGCCTCCACACCCAGTCCCAGCTTTAGTTTCAGCTTTGATTGCTGCAACCGTATGACAACCAGCATTAATGGCATTAATAATTTTTTCTTTAGTCACATCAAAACAAGAGCAGATTTGTGCTGAATCGGGAAGCGCATCAACCCCCATAGCTGGTTTTGCTCCTGCATGTGCAGGCAGTATCAACGTATCTGGATGTTCAGGTAGATCCATATCATTAAGCATTAATTGCAATAAATTACTATAATCTGACGTATCGCCAACCAATACCGCACCCAAAAGCTTTTTATTATCATTCGAAACAACCAATTTTTTATAAACTGGCGTTGTTTCATCTAAATAAACATAACTATGACACCCTATTGTTTTTGTTTTTGCTTTAGCATCGCCAATACTACCGACATCGACTCCCATCAGCTTTAGCTTAGCGCTCATATCGGCGCCTTCAAATTTATCTGCTTGTCCCATTAAATGCGCTAAGGCAATCTGAGCCATTTTGTAGCCTGGTGCAACTAAACCAAACACCTTGTTTTGCCAACAAGCACATTCACCAATAGCATAGATATCAGGATCCGAAGTTTGGCAATAATCATTAATGACAATTCCCCCGCGAGGACCGATTTCTAACTCACATTCTTGAGCTAATTTATCATTTGCTCTAATGCCAGTTGAAAAAACAATAAAATCGACTTCAAGTGCAGAGCCATCCGCAAATTGCATGATTTTCCCAGCAGGTGTGTGAATAATTTCTTGGGTATTTTTACTGGTATGAACACCTACCCCCATTTCCTCAATTTTACGACGTAGTTGTTCTCCGCCCTGCACATCCAGCTGTTCTGCCATAAGCACTGGAGCAAACTCAACCACATGCGTTTCCATACCTAAGTTTTTTAAAGCTCCAGCAGCCTCAAGTCCAAGCAATCCCCCACCCACAACAGCGCCTTTTTGACAACGCTTTGCACATTCTTGAATAGCATCAAGATCTTCAATCGTACGATAAACAAAACAATCCGAACCATCAGCACCTTTAATCGGTGGTACCCAAGGATAAGATCCTGTCGCAATAATCAATTTATCATAAGCAACAATTCGCCCTTGTTGAGAGTGAATCTCCTTACGCTGACGGTTAATTAAAATAGCCCGTTCATTAAGTAAGACTTTAATATTATTCTCTTCGTATAAACCTTCGCGAACAAGAGAAAGCGCTTCTGCTGTGTGACCAGAAAAATAAGAAGAAAGGTGCACCCGATCATAGGCAAGACGAGGTTCTTCACAAAAAATAGTAATATTGAATTGATTGGGCTGCATTTTATCAATTAACTCTTCAATAAAACGATGCCCAACCATCCCATTACCAATAATAACGAGGTTGGTTTTACTCATACATAACTCCAATTTTAATTTAATTAAATTGCTAAAAAATTTTAATTTAATAACATTGTATGAAACTGTGCATAGAATATAACTACCCTCAAGGATTACTACTTTAGTAGTACTTAAATATCAAACTTGCAAAAACGTACTTAAAATAATTGCTAATTTTAGCTAAATTAGTATAATTAGCCGACTAAATAAATTGAGTAATGATAATTGAATTACAATTCAAGAAAGCTTCCTTCACGTGAAACCATAGCTCGATCACAAAGATTTAACGATGACATCGTTGATGTTTCTGGTGTTGATCTGGTTTTGAGCTTAATAACAACTGCCGATTTAATTCGTGCTAATATCTATGCGCAATTAGATAAAGATTACGGCGTTTCTGAAGGTAAGTTTGCCTTATTGATGTCATTGTTTTCAGAAGGTGAAATCTGTACCAGTGATCTTGCTTTGCGCATTGGTGTAACACCAGCAACAGTATCAGTAATGGTTAAACGAATGCTGGCAGCGCCAGAGCCTTTAATCTCGATGTCAAAAAGTGGTGATGATGGTCGTTCTCGATTAATCGCTTTAACACATACAGGCGAAAAGCTGATTCAAAATGCATTACCCAATCACCTAAAATCAATTCGCGCTTTTGCACAAGTACTCAATTTGCAAGAACAAGAGTCTTTAATATTGATGTTACGTAAATTATTACGAAAATAACGGACTTTAATCATTAAAGTCCTTCATTTCACTTAAATAGTTAGCTGACTAAATAAATGGAAAATAAGCTGTATATGAAAAAAAATGTCAAAATTCCTGTTATCTTTTTACTCCTGCTAATCTTTGGCTCATTTTTAATCTTTTTAGGATCAAGAAATGATGCGGTCTCGGTTGCCAAAAGCATCAAATCTGGTGTATTAACTGCCGATGAGATTAATATTGCCTTTCAAAATGTCGGAGGAAAAGTCACCAAGCGATTTGTAGAAGAATCACAAATAGTAAAAAAAGGTGATCCTTTAATGCAATTAGAAGATATCGATACCAAACTAGCTATCGATCGACTACAAGCTTTAGTTGATAGCCAAAAGGCGGCAGTAAACCAAGAACAAAAAAATATTGAAATCACTGAAAATGAAACCAACCTTTCGGAATTATCAACTTGGCGAAAAATAGAAGAAGTGCAAGCCAATTTAGAAGCAGCAAAATCGGCTCGAAACCTAGCTAATACTGAATTTGATCGCCAAAACCAATTACGTAAGTCGGGGGGAAACTCGCAATCACAACTTGATAATGCTCGTAATGTTTTTATTAATGCAAAAATGCAAGTTATTAAAATTGAAAGTCAACTTTCTACCTTAATGATTGGTGCGACGCCTGAACAAATTAGCCAATTTGAGCAAACAAAAAATGCAACAGGAATGACAATACAATCAATCTTAATTGCGCGACAAAAACTGCTAAACCGCCAAAATCAATTAACACAGCTTCAATCACAACTCGCACAAGGCGAAGCTGAATTAAAACAACTACAGCTTAATTATGATCGACTAACATTAAGAGCACCTGAAGATGGAAAAGTATTAAAACTTATGTTTGAAGATGGCGAAATGGTACCAAACGGTGCGCCAGCAGTCTTATTAGAAACCGATCGTAAATATATCGACATTTATGTGAATGAAAAAATGGTTAATGATTATCAACCAGGCACAACGGTTACAGCAAATGTAATTGCACTTAACAAAGAAGTAAAAGGAAAAGTTCGCTTTGCCACCGCTGCACCATCATTTGCTGACTTACGCATGACACGAGAACGAGGTCAAGCTGATTTAACCTCTTATCAAGTCAGAATTTACATAAAATCAATTCCTAAACTATTAACTGGAATGACACTTGAGGTTGAAAAATGATGCAAAACATCATTAAATCCATGCTTGAAGAGCTTGACGCCATGTTGTCTGGCCATTTTATACCTTATTATAAAGTTTCGCTTGGCTTAGCTGCTATTGTTTCGCTCGTTTTTTCAATTGTATTAAGTCATGGAGCTGTGTTTGAAGGAAAAATTGCGGTTATTGATCTTGATGGTTCTCATTATTCGACTGAATTAATTAGCAAAGTCAATACATCGCCTTATATTGAAGTGACAGAAGTAATAAGATCGCCAGTAAATCCAATAACATTGGTTTCACACGACCGTAATTTAGGTGTTTTATATATTCCTAAAGGTCTAGAAAAAAGCTTAAAAAAAGGCGATCAAACAGTACGCCTAGGCTATTTTGCTGATGATACAAACGATGCACAAAATGCCAAAGTACTACAAAGCCTTAATGAATATATTCCAGAATTGGGGGCTGAACTTAGTGTTGGTAAAGTTGCAGCATTAGGACTTGGTAAAGAAGGCATTGAAGCAACTTTATCACCAATGCAACTTAAAACACGATATATGTTTAATCCTGCAAGCTCGTCCACCATATCGACGATTATATATTTTGTCTACTTTTTCTCGTCACTGACTTACGGCCTAACCTCATTAATGATTATTGGCCGCTTAAAAGTAACTGGCATGTGGGAACAAACTATAGAAAGAGGATTCTTACCTTTATTAGCAAAAACAATACCTTACGCACTATTTTTTACAACAGCATTAACGCTTATCACAGCCATACTTGTTATATTTGGACAACTGCGTTTTGACGGTAACTATTTTGCTTTTGTACCGAGCATATTTATGACAGGATTGGCATTTGGTTGGCTAGGATTGTTACTGTCTTGGAAAACTAACAATCCAGGGGAAGGCGCAGGTAAAATGATTTTCTTAGTACCTCCAGGGTTTATCATGGGTGGTTCAACAATGGCTGTGGGAATAATGCCAATTTGGACTTACTATGTTAGCCATGCTTTCCCATTAGTTTGGTTATTTAAATTTTTCCGCGATTTTGCCATGCGAGGACGCTCACTGATTGATATGTTAGCAACTTATGGGGCTTTCATCATCTATTTAACGATTATTGCTTTTATTGTGATGATGTTTGTTGAACGAGCAAAAAAGACAGCACCACAATCCCAATTAAATTAAACCACAAAAAATAAGTTATTGAAATGTCGACAGAGTTTCAATAACTTATTTTATTTCACTTAACTTGTTCTTCTCAGCAATAAATTTCACCTTTTTATATCTTAAAAAATCGAAATTATTTTGGGTTAAATTATCAAATTTGTGATCGTCATCACATCATTAAATGAAATTTAATTTATTTATTCTAGTCAATAAATATTCTTTTATCACTAATCTATTTTATATAATTCAATGAATAATATTAAATTATTCTCATTAATTATAATTCAAACTTTTATCCTCTATTTCATTTTCCTTCAAATGAAAAGGTTTTGATCTTTTTTCTAACAAATATTTTTTTGTGACTTATCTATCGTTTTTCTAACATTTACATATGGTTAAATTTAATAACAGATAAAAGAGGAGCAAGTTGCCACGTTATGAAAGATGAAATAATAAATACCCTGCAACGCCGCGAGAAGATTATTCATTTACTGGGTAAAGAAAATACTGTCTCAGTAAATAAGCTGAGTAAATTATTTAAAGTATCAACAGTTACCATTCGTAACGATCTTCGCCATTTAGAACAAAAAGGTTGTGTATTACGTTCATACGGTGGAGCAATGTTAAATAAAACTTTTGCTCTAGACAGACCATTATTAGATAAAAGTCGAATCAATTCCATAAGTAAAAATAGAATAGCCCAAAAAGCAGCAGAAATGGTTAATGATGGAGATCATATTATACTTGATTCAGGCTCGACTACCGCTGCCATGGTGCCTTATTTACGTAAAAAACAGAATCTAATTGTTTTTACTAATGCCATAAATATTGCCTATGACTTATCCACCAATACCGACATTGAAGTAATTATTGCTGGTGGCAATATCAGAAAAAAGGCCTACTCTATTTCAGGACCAACAGTAGAACAACAACTCAGAATGTATCACTTCGACAAGCTTTTTCTAGGGGTTGATGGCTTTGATCTTAACGCTGGTATTACCACACCAAATTTTGGTGAAGCATCAGTTAATCGCGTAATGTGCCAAGTATCAGGTCAAATCATCGCCGTTACTGATTCAAGTAAATTTGGCCGTAAAAGCTTTTGTATGATTGAAAAAATCAATCCCATTGAAACACTTATTACCGATTCAAAAATTCCAAAAGAATATTTAACACAACTACACACACTAGGCATTAATGTGGTGATTGCAGACATATAAACTTTTTATTTTTTTCCATGTAATTACTAAAATTAAACAGGATATACATTATGAAACAATATCTAAATTATTCATCAGATTGGTTAGAACAACACAGTGCCATACATACAGCTAAAGAGATCTGCCAACAACCTAGAATTTGGCGTAACTTACTACAATTAATTTCACAAAAGCAGGAGCAAATACAGGTATTTTTAAAACCTTTACTAGCCGATCCGAATCTAGAAATAATTCTAACAGGTGCAGGGTCATCGGCTTTTGGCGGGGTAGCGCTTGCACCATGGCTAAGAGAACATACCAAACTTAATGTTCATGCTTATGGTACTACCGAAATTGTTGCAGACCCTCTACAATATTTATCTACCAATAAAAAAACATTAATAGTTTCTTTTGCTCGTTCAGGCAACAGTCCAGAAAGTGTTGCAACAATTCAGCTAGCCGACCAAATAGTCTCAGATTGCTATCATTTATTGTTAACCTGTAACTCAAATTGTGCGTTAACCGATTATGCCGCTAAAAAAAATGATTCAAAACGTATTTTTCAGTTTGTGATGCCACAAGAGGCACAGGATCTCAGTTTTGCCATGACATCTAGTATTAGTAGTATGATGTTAACCACACTTCTTTTGCTAGGAAATATTGATTCTAATAAAGCCACTGAAGCTGTAATGAAAATTTCCAATATCTGCGAACACCAACTTTCAAGTTGGCAAACAATCACTAAACAATTAGCGCATAAACCTCATGAACGTGTTATCTATGTTGGCAGTAGCTGTTTCACCGGTATTGCTCAGGAATCTGCATTAAAAATTTTAGAATTAACTGCTGGTAAAATAGCAACACGATTTGATTCTATAATGGGTTTACGTCATGGCCCTAAATTCATAATTAATAACAATAGTTTAGTTGTTTGTTTTTTTTCTAACGATGCTTATATTCGCCAGTATGATAACGATTTATTCAATGAACTACTACACGATAATATCGCAACAGATGTACTTGCCCTAAGCGGTCAGCATAGTAACGACAAGCATATATTATCAGTTGATTGCGATCTTTCCGATTGTTAGTTGATTTTCCCTTATTTAGTTTTCGCACAAATGTTAGCGTTTGAAAAATCACTTAGTTTTGGATTTATTGATAATCGTTTAGTTCATGGTCAAGTTGGTGTGACTTGGGTTAATGCACTTGGAGCAAATCTCTTACTCGTGGCCAATGATAGCGCAGCACAAGATCCCGTACAACAAAATCTAATGGATATGGTTATCTCAGAAGGGATTCAGACCCGTTACTTCACTTTACAAAAAACTATTGACATTATTGACAAAGCGGCTGAAAGGCAAAAAATTTTTATCGTCTGTAAAACACCTCAAGATGTTTTAATTCTTGTTAAAGGTGGAGTACCGATTAAATTTGTCAATGTAGGCAATATGCACTTTTCAGAAGGGAAAAAACAAATTCATAAAACAGTATCTGTTGATGACAATGATATAGCTACTTTTAAAGAACTTGAAAAGTTAGGTGTAACCTGTGAAGTTCGCCGCGTACCTGATGAATCTGGTGAAAAAATTGCGGATTTACTCAATCTTTCTTAGCAAGAGGAAAAACTATGTTAATGGATGCTTTATTAATTGGATTACTGGCAGGTATTGCTGGTGTAGACTTATTTGACGGACTAACACACTTACACAGACCAATTGTGATTGGTCCAATAGTTGGATTAATTTTAGGCGATGTAACCACAGGATTATATGTAGGAGGGTCATTAGAATTGGTTTGGATGGGTATGGTACCATTAGCTGGTGCACAGCCTCCAAATGTCGTTATAGGTGGTGTAATTGGTACAAGCTTTGCTATTTTAACGCATACCGAACCAAAAATTGCTATCGGTATAGCCGTTCCATTTGCTATAGCCGTACAAGGTTGTATTACCATTTTATTTACTATCTATTCACCAATGATGCATAAGTGTGATCGCTATGTAGATCAGCTCAACTTCAAAGGGATTGAATGGGTTAATTACCTAGGTATGATAATTTTATTTTGTTTCTATTTTATTGTCGCCTTCCTACCTATCTATTTTGGCGCAGAAGCGGCAACAGCTTTAGTGGAAAAATCACCGCAATGGCTACTTGATGGCCTTAGCATTGCCGGCGGTATGATGCCTGCAATTGGTTTTGCAATGCTAATGAAGATCATGATGAAAAAAACTTATGTAGCTTATTTTATTCTTGGTTTCCTTGGTGTGACATACCTTAACTTACCAATTTTAGCCATTGCACTAGGCGCATTAGCTATTGCAATGATTGATTTCTTTAATTATAGCCGAGATGACAACAATAGTAATAAGCCAGTAAGCTCAAGTCCAGTGGAGGTAGAAGATGGAATTTAATGATGATCAAAATAAAAAAATGGCAGAAAAAGAAGAAAAACGCATGGCACAAGCATTAGCAACAAGTAAAGTTACTGCTGATACATACACAGATCAAAGCCAAGATATCACTTTAACAAAAGGTGATATTAACCGTATGGCTTTTCGCTCACTGGCATTACAAGCATCATTTAACTACGAACGAATGCAAGCTGGTGGGTGGCTTTACACTATGTTACCTGCATTACGTAAAATTCATAAAAATAAGGATGATTTAAAAAATTCGATGCATATGCACATGGAGTTTATTAATGTTCATCCTTTTGATGTCACCTTTTTATCTGGCTTAGTGTTAGCCATGGAAAAAGGAAAAGAAAATATTTCGACAATCCGTGCTGTAAAAGTTGCACTAATGGGCCCTTTAGGTGGAATTGGTGATGCGCTATTTTGGCTAACATTGTTACCGATATGTGCAGGTATTGGCGCATCATTAGCATTAGAAGGAAGTTTATTTGGCCCAATTCTTTTTTTGTTAATGTTCAACTTAGTACATTTTGGTTTACGCTTTGGTCTGGCCCATTATGGTTATCGTGCAGGAACCAGTGCTCTACCTTTATTAAAAACTCATACTAAACGCATTTCACATGCGGCGTCTATTGTAGGTATGACCGTAATTGGAGCATTGGTCGCCTCGTATGTACGTATATCAACACCATTAGAAATTAATGCAGGTCAAGCGCATGTTGCCTTACAAACCGATGTACTTGATAAACTGATGCCGAACTTATTACCACTTGGATTTACATTAATTATTTATTACTTAATGAAACGTAATTTCTCACCAGTTAAATTAATTGGTTTAACAGTTGTTATTGGTGTTATCGGCAAACTTGTTGGATTTTTATAGAGGAAAATTATGTTAGGCATAATATTAACAGGCCATGGTAGCTTTGCTACCGGGCTTTATGAAGCAGCAACACAAATCATTGGACAACAAATGCAATTTACTGCAATCAATTTTCAAGATGGCATGAGTAGCGAACAATTAGAGCAACGACTAAATATCGCCTTAAAACAGTGCGATACAGGCCAAGGAGTCGTGTTTTTGACAGATATCGTCGGCGGTTCGCCATTTCGACTAGCCGCAATGTTAAGTTATCAAAATAATAATATTGAAGTAATAAGTGGCACCAACATGCCTTTATTACTAGAGATATTGCTACAACGTGAAGATATCGATTTACCTACAATTCGTCAAGAAACAATTGAAAATGGTAAAAAAACGATAACAAGTTTATGGCACGAACACCAAAAGAAATCTCCCCTTGATGAGGTATGTTCAGATGGAATTTAAACAAATCCATGCAAAACAAGTATTAACACCTCTTGGTTGGCTCAATAATATTATTGTCAACATCAAAGAAGGAAAAATTATCGATATAAAACCTAGTGACAAACCCTGTTCTAATCAAATCAAACTACTGCCTGCACTTATTGATACTCATATTCATGGAGTAATGGGAGTTGATACCATGGACGCCACTCATGAATCCCTTAATACTATGAGTAATTTTTTAGCCAAGCATGGTGTAGGTGCTTTTTTAGCAACCACAGTAACCGAAAGCAATGACAAAATTGAAGCTGCCTTAATACAAGTAAAAAAAAGCATTAAACAAGGTGTAACAGGAGCAACCCTTTTAGGCTCATATCTTGAGGGACCTTTCTTTAATGCAACTCATAGAGGTGCACACCCAAAAGAACTATTACATGCACCCGATCGTACTATTATTGAAAAATGGCTAAATTTAGCAGAAGGAACTTTAAAATGTATCGCTTTAGCGCCTGAATATCCAAATACTTTAGCAATCATAAAATGGTTACATAGTTTAAATATACGAGTAATGATTGGGCATACCAATGCTGATTATGAAACAACCAAAGCAGCTCTATTAGCTGGTGCAAATGGCGTAGTACATTGTTATAACGGCATGTCGGGATTACATCATCGTAACCTTGGTGTCGTTGGTGCAGCACTAAGCATTGATAACTGTCAAACCGAAATAATAGTAGACGGCTACCATGTTCATCCATCTGCTGTTGCTATTGCACATAAATGTTGTGGAAAAAATTTATTATTAATTACTGATGCTATGCGGGCAACAGGTATGCCTAACGGTGATTATTCTTTGGGTAAATTGCGAGTACATATGGAAAATAATGTTGTCCGTACAGAAAATGGCAGCTTGGCAGGAAGTACACTAACACTTGACTGTGCAGTTAATAATTTGGCTAATTTTACTAGCATTTCTTTTGAGCAGGCTTGGCTACATGGAAGTTATTATCCAGCCAAAGCTTTAGGTATAGACAATACCTTAGGCAGCATAACACCAGGCAAAACGGCTAATTTAGTATTACTTGATGAACATAACCAATTGATTGCAACCATAGTTAATGGGAATATTGTTTATCAATCTAATCTATTTAACGAGAAATATTTATTTAATTAAAATCATTAAAAGCTATACCCAAAAAACTAAAGCAATAAAGAAACACAAAACATAGACAATAACTAATCAGTGATAACTGATAAGCTTATCTTTATATCCATTTAGGAGAGCATATGAAAAAAACATTGTTACAAGGAATAGTAGGTTTAACAGCTATTTTATCTTTCGGCACACAAGCTTCAGAACAGTTAGAAGACTATACGTTAGAGCAAGTTGTCGTTTTTAGCCGCCATGGCTTACGAGCACCACTAGCTAGCCCTAATAGCACCCTTGGTAAAGTAACCCCTAACTCATGGCCACAGTGGGATACGCCAGCCAGTTATTTAACCACTCGCGGAGGGGTATTAGAAAGCTATTTTGGACATTATTTTAGTGAATGGTTAGTCGACAACAAGCTATTAGCTGCAAATGACTGTCCTAGTAAAAATGACGTGTACATTTATACCAATAGTCTACAACGTACTATCGCAACCGGACAATTTTTTTCTGTTGGTGCTTTTCCGGGTTGCAATATTCCTGTTATACATAAAGAAAAGCTCGGCACAATGGATCCGGTATTCTTTCCTGTAATTCGTGACGGTAGTCCTGAATTTAAACAAGCGGCAATAGCATCAATCAACCAAACTGCCGATATAAAAGGTATTGAAGGATTAAATGAAAAATTGGGTAAAGCTTATCAAGATATGTCTAAAATCATAAATTACCCCCAATCATCTAACTGTTTAACCGATAAACAGTGTGATTTTACCAAGTTGCCAACACAGCTTATTATTGAAAAAGGAAAAGAGCCCGGAGTTACTGGACCACTTCGTACAGGTACTTCTATCGCTGATGCTTTCATTTTACAGTATTATGAAGGTGCCCCATTGAAAGATATTGCATGGGGAAAAATAAAAAACAATCAACAATTCGAACAATTAGTGGCGATAAAAGAACATTACAATACAGTATTATTTGGTTCACCAATAATTGCAAAACAGGTTGCGGCTAAGTTAACTCAATATATTGATCACTCTTTTTCAGAGAAAAAAAACCAACACAAATTTACTCTTTTAGTTGGCCACGATTCTAATGTCGCATCGCTATTTTCAGCAATGCAAATCAAATCTTATACCCTTCCAGAGCAATTCGAAACAACACCAATTGGTGGAAAAATTGTATTCCAAAAATGGCGTAACAATAAGAATGGTGAAGCGTTTATGAAGATTGAATATTTTTATCAGTCAACTGATCAAATCCGAAATCTGTCACAGCTAAATCGTAATAATCCACCACATAAAGTGACATTAGAAATGGAAAATTGTCCAATCAATGCAATGGGTTTTTGTTCATTTGCTACCTTTAAACAAACTATAAAAAATATAGCCAAATAATACTTAGCTTCGTTGATAATATGTACAAATTATGGAAAATATTGAACATATTATCAACGACATCACACATTAATCTCACCCACGACTAAATCCAAGCAATCAAACTTAAATTATTCACATTGTTTTCAGTTACTTGAGAAGCGGCATAAAGAATATACTTAAAAAACAGAACAATAACGAAAAATTATTGCCTTTCGAATAAAAAAAATAAGATTTTATATTTTTGTGATCGTAATCTATTTTTCAACAGTAACGATCAACCAATAAGTAATTTTCTATTTATTAAGATATTAAAAGCAAAACCTGATCCAGATCACAAAAAAACTTTTTTTATATTGCAAATGGAGATTATCATGTCAAAATGTTACCCGTAACTATTTGGATGTACTAAGGATCAATAATGACTAAAAAAAACAAACAAGTTTTTGTATTAATGGGAGTATCAGGTTGTGGTAAATCAGCGGTTGCCAAACAAGTTGCTTACAACCTAAATGCTGCTTTTTTAGATGGTGATTTTTTACATCCAAAGGCCAATATTTTAAAAATGCGTAGTGGTACACCATTGAACGATGAAGATAGAATGCCTTGGCTTAGCTTAATCAGTAATGCCGCATTTGCTATGAGTAATGTTAACGATGTCTCAATTATTATCTGTTCGGCATTAAAACGAAAATATCGAGATATTATTCGTGGTGAAAATGAAAACGTACATTTTATTTATTTGAAAGGAAGTTTCGAGGTAATCGCCGAAAGGCTAGCTAAACGTAAAGGTCACTACCAAAAAACAGGGATGCTTCAATCGCAATTTGATACTCTAGAAGAACCAACTACCGATGAAAAAGATGTCTACCACATCGATATTGAACAACCATTAAAAGAGGTTGTGCACGATACTGAACAAGTAATACGCACAATATGTCATTGTTAAAAAATATAAACAAAATAAGACGAGGTCAATGTGAATCCGACTATTCAGGCTGTAACTCAACGTATTATTGAGCGTTCTAGGGCATCTCGTACCGCTTATCTGCAAAAAATCGAACGAGCTATGCATAAAAAAGTAACTCGATCTAGTTTACCATGTAGTAATTTAGCTCATGGTTTTGCGGCTTGCTGTACTGATGATAAAAATGATCTAAAAAACATTTTAAAAAGTAACATAGGGATTATTAGTTCATATAATGACATGTTATCAGCTCATAAACCGTATGAGTTTTATCCTGAACAAATTCGAAAAGCACTTCACGAAGTTGGCGCTGTTGGGCAAATGGCTGGTGGAGTACCTGCCATGTGCGATGGTGTAACCCAAGGCGAGCCTGGAATGGAGTTATCATTAATGAGCCGTGATGTGATTGCAATGTCGGTTGCTGTCGGGCTTTCGCATAATATGTTTGATGGTGCTCTATATCTAGGAATATGCGATAAAATTGTACCAGGTCTATTTATTGGCGCATTAACGTTTGGTCACTTACCGGCTATTTTTGTACCTGCAGGGCCAATGCCATCGGGCTTACCTAATAAAGAAAAAGTACGTATTCGCCAGCTCTACTCAGAAGGTAAAGCCACGCGTCAAGACTTACTTGAATCAGAATCGGCATCTTATCACACTAGTGGTACTTGTACTTTTTATGGTACAGCAAATAGTAACCAAATGGTTATTGAATTGATGGGACTACATTTGCCAGGGACGGCTTTTGTTCATCCTGAAACAGCATTACGTTATGAATTAACCAATGCTGCTGCTAAACAAATTACTCGCCTAACCAACCAATCAGGCAACTATATGCCTATTGGTAAAATGGTAGATGAAAAGGTGATTGTCAATGGTCTAGTTGCACTACTCGCAACTGGCGGTTCAACTAATTTAACCATGCATATTGTGGCGATGGCTAAAGCAGCCGGCATAATTATTAATTGGGATGATATTTCAGACCTATCAACGGCAGTACCACTACTTTGCCGAATTTACCCGAATGGTCCAGCCGATATAAACTACTTTCAAGCAGCTGGAGGTACATCTTTATTGGTTCGCGAACTATTATCTGGTGGTTTATTACATGAAGATGTTGAAACTGTAGTAGGGCGTGGACTTAGTCGTTATACTCAAGAACCTATTTTAGAAAATGGCAAACTCACTTTCCGTGAAGGTCCAACAAAATCATTAGATGACAGCGTCATTGCATCAATCAAAAAACCATTTAATTCTCATGGTGGATTAAAAGTGATGTCAGGAAATCTTGGTCGTGCAATTATGAAAACATCAGCCGTTGCACCTGAACATCAAATTATTGAAGCACCAGCAGTCATCTTTAATAGCCAATATGATTTAGATGCTGAATATAAAGCTGGCAAACTAGATAAAGACTGCGTAGTTGTTGTCCGTTATCAAGGACCAAAAGCAATTGGCATGCCAGAATTGCACAAACTAATAACACCGCTAGGTGTTCTGCAAGATAAAGGTTACAAAGTTGCGTTATTAACTGATGGTCGATTATCGGGGGCATCAGGCAAAGTGCCCGCCGCAATTCATGTCACCCCCGAAGCTTATGATGGAGGTTTACTCAGTAAAATCCAAAATGGAGACATGATCCGTGTTAATGGTCAAACTGGCGAAATAACATTATTAGTAGACGAAGCAGAATTAGCCAATCGTAAACCTTATCCTTTCGACTTAGCAGATTCACATCTTGGTTATGGGCGTGAACTATTTACCGTTATCCGAGAAAATTTAACTTCCGCAGAAGAAGGCGCCGTTAGTTTTTAATTCATTTATTCTGCCGCAAATAAGCGGCAGAAACTAGCCAAAAAACAATACAAAAACACTATTATTACGGAAAGTTTTAACAAAAAACTCTCCGTAAACTTATCATTTAAAATAAATATAAAAAATAATATAAACTATTTCTTGATAAAATTATCCACCAATAGATTTACTACATCGCCCATTTTCCCTTGCAATGAAGCTTTTACACTGTAAAGCGCCATCCCCATAACCTGCGATGCTTGAATTTCAGGTGGCATAACTAATTCATTAGAGCTAGTTTTAACATCTAATAATGCAGGACCTTGATGCGATAAAAATGATTGCATCGCTTCATCAAGAGAATCAGAATTATCGACTCTTATCGCAAATAATCCCATCGACTCTGCAACTTTTGCAAAATTAGGATTTTGTAAATCGGTATAGTGATCAACTAAACCTTCTGATTTTTGTTCCAATTCAACAAAATTAAGTGAACTATTATTAAGCACAATAATTTTAATTGGCAAATTTTCTTGAATTGTAGTTAACAAATCGCCTAATAACATACTAATACCCCCATCACCTGATAAAGTAATGACCTGACGATTAGGAAATGCTTTTTGCACACCTAACGCTTGCGGCATTGCATTTGCCATTGTGCCATGTTTCAAACTAATGACAGTACGTCTTTTCCCATTGGTATTAAAATGCCTACAAGCCCAAACCATAGCAGAGCCAACATCAGCACAAAGCACAGCGTCTTGTGTCGCATATTTATCAACAAGCTCGGTTAAATATTGAGGATGAATCATTGCTTGAGAAGGTACAGCTTTCTTATTCAATTTATCCATTGCCTTCATATACAATTGGCGACATTTTTCTAAAAACGTAGTATCTTGTTTTTCATCAACTAAAGGAATTAAAGCGGCTAACGTTGGCTTACTACTACCAACAACCCCCACACTCACTGGATGACGCCGTCCAAGATGAGTTGCATCAATATCAACTTGAATAATAATCGCTTTATCAGGATAAAATTGTGACCACGCAAAATCAGCACCTAACATAATTAACACATCACACTCTTTAATCGCTGTTGTTCCTGACTCCATACCAAACATACCAGTCATACCAACATTATAAGGATTATCATACTCAACAAAATCTTTACCTCTTGAGGTATGCACAATAGGTGATTTTAATTTTTCAGCAAAGGCAATAAGCTCATCATGAGCCTCACACACTCCTTGCCCAGCAAAGATAGCTATTTTGGGATTATTATTAAGTATTTCTGCGATTTGATTTAATTCTTCATTTGACGGACGAATAATAGGTTTAGGGTGATAAATCTTATGCCCACTATTATCTTCAACCTTAATTAAACTAATATTATAAGGTACCACTAAAACAGCTACACCTCGTTGATTAATTGCAGCTTGAACTGCTGCGGTTGTTATTTGTCTTGCTTGGGTTGGATCATTAATTTGCTGACAAAATACAGAACAATTTTTATAAATAGATTCAAAATCAACTTCTTGCGGAAAATCGGTACCTTGTTGCGAAGTCACCAATTGGCTTGCCAATAAAACAACAGGTACTTTATTACGGTGTGCTTCATAAATACCGTTAATAAAATGCAAACTTCCTGGACCACAAGATCCAG
Organism: Gilliamella sp. Gris1-4; assembly: GCF_001690335.1. Lineage (NCBI taxonomy): Bacteria > Pseudomonadati > Pseudomonadota > Gammaproteobacteria > Orbales > Orbaceae > Gilliamella > Gilliamella sp. Gris1-4. The sequence goes on from NZ_LZHA01000054.1 coordinate 61,554, forward strand.
CACAAGCTGTAATTTGGTCTGTTAAATAAGCTTCTGCCCCTGCGGCAAAAGCACCGACTTCCTCATGACGAACGTGTACCCATTCAATATTACTTTTTTTAATAGAAGAAGTAATATGATTTAAAGTATCCCCAACAATACCATAACAATGCTTAACACCTGCTTCAGACAAAACATCAACTATAATTTGTGCAACAGATTTTTTTGATGACATATTCTCTCCTAAAGAGTTAATGATTAAATAGGTTTAGTTGCTTAAATTACACCTACTTTTCGAAAATGCGAATAGGTCATAAAGAAAATAGCAAAAAATGTTAAAAAATGTAAAATAATGTTAAAGAAAATTAACAACAAAGTAATTATAGTCATATAAACTTCATTTAGAGATATTCCCTATTACAATAAATCAAGGTATTATGTACAAAATGTAATCTGTATCATAGAGCTACTTTTTGTGGAACATTTGTCATCTGAGGATAGTTTAGTATCATCAATCACTAAATTCTTACCTAATTATTTTATTGAATATTACCCACTTATTACTGTCTGCATATTATTATTAATAGCAATTTTAATGTTTTCGTTCAGCAAATTAAGAATGGACATTATTGCATTGCTCACAATCGCGGCAATCACCATCACAGGCGTATTAACACCAGCGGAAGCCCTCGCTGGATTTAGCGATCCGAATATTATCTTAATTGCCCTTCTATTTATTATTGGTGAAAGCTTGGTTAGAACAGGCATTTCATACAAAATGAGCGAATACATATTAAAAGTCGCAGGCAAAAACGACATTCGCATTATCACCTGCATTATGTTAGGCGTTGCTTTGCTTGGCTCAGTGATGAGCTCAACTGGCGTAGTAGCAATTTTTATACCCGTTGCCATTAGCATTGCTAACCATACCGGTATTCATGTAAAAAAATTAATGATGCCACTTTGTATTGCGGCATTAATAAGTGGCATGATGACACTGGTTGCCACCGCACCAAACCTTGTGGTAAACAGTGAATTAAACCGTGCCGCTTTGACTGAATTCAGTTTTTTCTCGATCACCCCAATTGGTATTGGTGTTTTAATTGTCGGGGTTATATATTGCATATTAACACGCAATTGGTTACTCACAGCAGAACAAGTTACCCCTACTAATACCCAACCACAAAGACGAAAAATCACCGATTTAATTCGAGACTATAAATTAATTGGCCGAGCCCATCGAGCACAAATACTAGCTGGCTCACCTTTTGTTGGGCGCACAATTGATGGCTTACATTTGCGTAGTGAACATGGTGTAAATGTTATTGGTATTGAACGTTGGCGCAAATTCCACAAAGTACTAATCCCCGTTAATGGCTCAACCGAATTTCGTGAAAATGATATTTTATTACTCGATATGTCACACTCCGAAGCCGATTATCGAACCTTTTTAAACACCAACAACCTTGAACCGAAAGTATTACGAGGTGAATATTTTTCAGAACAGGTTAAACAAGTCGGCATGGCCGAAGTTGCCCTGCTCCCAGAATCGACACTGTGTGGAAAAACACTTAATGAAATTGATTTTAGAGGAAAATATTTCCTGACTGTAATTGGTATTTGGCGTAATCATGCACCGGTTGAAACAAACAACTTATTCCAAGAACGTTTAGAAATGAGTGATACATTATTAGTTTGTGGTGACTGGGGTTCGATCCAAAAACTACAAACTCGAACCAATGACTTTGTTGTATTAGACTTTCCGGCCGATATCGACGACATTGCACCAGCAAGCTCACAAGCACCAGCGGCTTTAATTAACCTAGCCATTATGATTATTTTAATGGTGACAGGTATTGTGCCTAATGTGGTTGCGGCATTAGTCGCCTGCTTACTGATGGGAGCAACACGATGCATTGACATGGCTAATGCCTATAAATCCATACATTGGCCAACCTTAATTCTAATTATAGGTATGATGCCTTTTGCACTAGCACTCAACAAAACGGGGGGGATTTCGCTCATATCAGCTTGGCTTGAAGTCCACTTACGCTCTTTCGGCCCATACATGGTGCTAACATTTGTTTTCTTATTATGCTCAACAATTGGATTATTTATATCCAATACTGCAACAGCCATTTTAATTGCGCCAATCGCTATTGATTTAGGACTAAAATTTGGTTACTCACCTTATCCATTTGCCATGACGGTGGCAATTGCCACATCAGCGTCATTTATTACGCCCGTATCCTCACCGATTAAAACCATGGTAGTAGCACCGGGAGGATACAGCTTTGGCGATTTTGTCAAAATTGGCGTACCGTTAACTTTTTTAGTAATGGCGGTGGATATTGCTTTAGTTCCGGTGTTTTTTCCGTTTTAAAACGTATTGTTAGTGATATAAAAATAATAAACAAAAATTTACTTTTAATAATTAGGAGCTAGAAATCATGGAATTTTTACAAATTATTTTGGTACTTATTTTTATAGTGGCCTTATGGTTCTGCTTTATATATTACCTACGTTTTATGAGTAAACTAACATATAAACGAATCATAAAAAAATTGAATCAGATAAGCTTAGCGATGCAACAATAATTCGCAATTATAATAATTTAAAAAAATGGAAAGATTGCAAATGGGTGGCAATTTTATTGTATAACATCTTTTATAAAGAATATATTAAAGTGCAAAATATGATGTTTGATGCTTACAAAGAAGGGATGATAAAACGTAATTTACCCTTATAATTTTTACTCACTAATTAAAACTATAGTAATGGCAACAACAAAATAATCCGCCAAACGTCCTGTTTTGCGTGCTGACCTCGCTCTGTTGTCGGCACATTCTGACGCCGGAATGAAACAGATAGCATAGCCGATTTTTTTGGGGGATTGTTTTGTTAAATAAAAACACCGCATAAAAACTTCAACAAAATCAATAGTATACCGGAGCGATTTTTTATCAAAATAGGTTTTTTTGTTGGTGGATAGAGTGGGTTGGGTGCGGTGGTTTTGAAATCTTGCTTCTTCAATTATTTTACTTATTGCTACTTTAGCGCCATATAAGAAATTTAAAAAGTAATTAATTGTCAAATATATAGCGTCTATTGATTTTTGTGATTTGTATAAATTTTCTTTACTCTTTACCTTATGGTATTTATAATCAGCTCAAGGTTGAGAGCTTATTAGCTCTCAGCCATTCTTATATAAAAACTAATGAGGTGAATTTATGGGTCACGCACAAATAAAGGAAAATCGCCTTTATATTCCGCCACGTGACAAACATGTAGAGGTTAAAGCAAAACCTGCGTTAAGTGATGACTGCAATCATAATGAGCAAGTTTTAAATGCCTTTGCCTTTGGGTTCGCTCGCTACAAAAAAGCCATGAGAGACTTATCAAAGGTTTAACGAATGCTAGTGTCACAAATTGGGGAAATAGTTGATGGAATCAATTTTCTTTCAGTTGATGATATAAAGCTTATCAATTCATTGCTAATTAAACTACAGACACCTAAAGAGCCTATATATGTTCGTGATGAGAATGCCTTAGGCTCATCCCAAGCTAGACCCAGTCTTTACAGGTATCACGAACAAACTGAGGATATTTTTAGGTTAGCGGCTGTTCTTATTGAGAGTTTAATTAGAAATCACCCTTTTGCAAATGCTAATAAAAGAACCGCTCTGTTTTCTGGTTATCTATTTTTACTATTAAATGGGCAAGAATTAAAAGCTCCTGACGCAGAAGTTGTTGAAATGGGCGTTGGAGTCGCTACAGGAAAGTATAATGTGGAGGAGTTAGAAAACTGGCTTTTTTATTGGTCACACGAATTTGACTCCCGAACTCTTTGCGTCAGTGATGCGCATGCTATTGAAAAACTGATGAGTTCTATTAAAAGTTAGTGTATAGAGCGAGTTAGATGCAGTCGTTTCAGACGTTTTGACCTTTGGTGAATAGATTAGACCAAGAATTTAAACCGCCACAGCGTAATCCACTAAAACCGCCATCGACACTTTCAGCGTCGGCGGCGGGGGGCGGCGCTATTGTGGCTCTGCCACAACGGCGCAACCCTAAGGAAAACGCCCCAACTTACGCGGGGGCTTGATTCTTTGTTATATTATCCTCTCAGGCACCATAACCCCTTCCGCGCCCTAAGGATTAAGAACTAAACGCTAAAAACTAAGGTGCGGTGCAAAGGCCATAGCGGGAGCTGAAGGTGCCGTAGCTGACGACGTAGCCGACGCTCGATTCGACAAGGAACTGGTCGCTACCTGATGCGTCACTCGTCCAGTAGCCGTTGCGGTCGACGAAGCCCGCATCAGCGTAGTCGCCCATGTAACCCCACTCCGTGAAAAAGCCTGCACCTATGTGACGCTTGTAGACATTATCACCAGACGACGGACTGGCGCCTACTGCACCTTGACAATAACGTCCTGAATTCCAACCAGAACAAACCGCGTTGGTTAAATCCCTTACCCGTGGCATACGATAACCCAAACTATTACACCATGCTGTTTGATTAGAAGCGCTAGCGGTTTGAAGCCCCCGATTGACGAACCACTGCCTTAACTTAAAACCATACCGAACCTCATTACCATTACTATCCCTTCCCACCAACTCGAAGGTCTGTGGCAAAGATGGACGTGTAAGTGAACCAGGATTACTTGAGCTTATCTGACTACTACTTGCCCTAGGACCTCTCAACGTTACCCGTGTTACATTCTTGGATTTATCTCTAATCCATCTATCAATATAAGAATTACTTGGGTCTGAGACTGGCAACCTCCAACTCACCGTTGCACCTAGACTACCACTTGTGTTAACTGTCCAACGCAACTGACTTGCGTCAATACCACCTATGTCCAAATCAAAATACAATCCATCTGCTCCTATAGTTGGAAAGTTTCTGTCGTAAGATGATGGGTTTGTTGACTGAACTAAAAAGCCCTTAGTAGGAGACCATATGTTAGATAGACCGGCATAACGTGGGTTGTCGTTAGAAACAATGCCACTTGTTCCACCCATCAACAAATTCGGCCTGACCGAACAAATAACCGGCTGTGACGGCAAAGTGATATAATAAACCGCTGTGCCTCCGTAAAAACGACTACTATTTGGCACTCCATACTGTGTAGTTAAACTTCCCCCTGTACTATCTAAAGTGACCTTATAAGGCGCTTTACATATACTTAATGTATCACTACGATTAACCGTAGCGCCATCTTTATCCTTTATTACTAACGATATACTCCCTGTTGCAATAACACCATTTGTACCCTGTCCATCCCCATCATCATCTCCCCACTTCCCTTGGCTGATTAGACTATTTAAACTAATAGATGTTGCACCCGATGGCAATACCGTATGAATATCATTAAATGTATAATTTCCACTAGGTAACATTATCGGATTTGTAACACTTGATGTGTTTGTTGACTGAGTGATACGTCTTCCATCTGGCAACTCGATTGCCAAAAATGTGTCTGTATTAGTTGCCTTAGTTCGCCCACCATCGAACGTTAAATACGGCCCACTACCGTGAATAGTATTGGTTGTATTTACCGT
>NZ_LZHA01000055.1:0-1343 GCF_001690335.1 Gilliamella sp. Gris1-4
CCCATTCAAAATCCGCTAGTTGTGATAAATGTTTGAAAATATCAACTAATATTCCTTTTTTAGACCACAAATTAAATCGCCTATAGACAGTGCTCCATTCACCAAACTCTTCTGGCAAATCTCGCCAAGGAATACCGGTTCTCATTCGGAAAAGGATCCCTTCAAACGTCATCCGATGCTCGGATTTATTATAAACTCGGCCGGTATTTTTCATTATTTGTAGTAGCTTTTCCCACCGTTTATCTGTTAGCATTGTTCTTGGCATGATGAATCGAGTTATGGTTGTTTTTGGCTGAATTATTATAACTCACATCATGCCGTCTAAAAAATAATCATGAAAGATCAACACGCCCTAGTATATGCAATGTGTAAGGTGAAAAAATCAATCGGTAATTACATGATTTATTTAAAAACCTGGATTAAAACATGAAGCAGCAATAAAAACTTCAATAAAATCAATAGTCTATCGGAGCGATTTTAGGCCTTTAAAAAGCACCTACTCCACCAGTCCCAAAAACCACCCAACCGCTACGCCCCATAAAAAACGCCACCCCCCAAAAAAAAGCCAAAGCAATCCCACACTCACCGCTAACAAATCTTTACAATAAACCAACAAAAAAAGTGGCGCATTATTCATCATCAAGTTATAATTTTTGAGCTTATTCAGGCAAGGAATCGCTCAAAATTCAAGGAACGGATATAAAAGTTCATAAAAAACAAGAAATTACTTGACAAGGAAATAAAAATGCATTACCATGGTTGGCATCTGGCATCTGGCATGCCAAACCTATGCCCTAAATCTTATTGATTCGCAAGGTGGCCAAAGTAGGTCGCCACAGTTATTTTCATCATCGAAGTCATTTCGCGTAGCGAAATCGACGCCGTCGTCGGGGTCTTTACTGGCGATGCTGTCGGCGGATTCTTCGACAACATCTTCGGTCACATCATCGGCCATATATTCGGCAAAATTATCGTCGATATCCAAGTGGTTATTAAAACCGCCATTGTTATCCAAACCGGTATTACTATTCAAGCTGCGGTTATTGTTTAGGCCTTCATTGTTATCAAAATCGGCACTATTCTTCGCACCATTGTTGTTATTGTCATATACGCAGGGTATACAGGCGTTAACGGTACAGACATCAAGGGTCATAGAGGGTAGTGCGCCGTATTTAATCTTTGATGGTGGGAGGACTAAAGCAACTAATACAGACACCTTTTTGGCAATCGAGTTGCCTGATGGAAGACGTATCACTCAGTCAACAAACACATCAAGTGTTACAAATCCGATAATGTTACCAAGTGGAAATTATACATTTAATGATATTCATACGGTATTGCCA
>NZ_LZHA01000056.1:0-1133 GCF_001690335.1 Gilliamella sp. Gris1-4
ATTTTTTGTGGTTTTTGCAGTGTTTTTTATAAAAAAGTGACTCATAAAAGCCACTCAAGGTTATGTTGTTGTCTTGTTACGGCGTCAGAATGTGCCGACAACAGAGCGAGGTTAGCACGCCAAACAGGGATGTTTGGCGAGTTTGTGGTGCGTCGGGAACGCGTCCACAAACGGTGCGTTAAGACCGAGCGACGGCGGAGGACAAATTTGTCTGGAACAAATTTGAACATCTGAGCATAGCGAATATGGCCTCGTAGAGGCGAGTATCAGGATGATACGAGTATTGCCGAAGGCCACATTCTGTAGCCTTGCGAGGGGTTTTTAGGGGATTTCGCAAAAAATCCCCTAAATCGGACGTTGTCACTGTAGCTATTTTGTTCACCAAAGATCAAAACGTCCGAAACCTTGCCGTACTACAGATAGACCAAGAATTTAAATCGCCACAGCGTAACCCACTAAGACTGCCATCGACACTTTCAGCGTCGGCGGCGGGGGGGCGGCGCTATTGTGGCTCTGCTACAACGGCGCAACCCTAAGGAAAACGCCCCAACTTACGCGGGGGCTTTGTTCTTTGTTATATTGTCCTCTCAAGCACCATAACCAACCCCGCGCCCTAAGGATTAAGAACTAAACGCTAAAAACTAAGGTGCGGTGCAAAGGCCATCGAAGGAGTTGCTGGCGCTGAAGCTGCTGACGACGCCGAGGCTCGAGTTGACAGTGAACTGGCGGCTACCTGCTGCGTCGCTCGTCCAGAAGCTGTAGCTGACGAAGCCCGCAACAGCGTAGTAGCCCATGGTGCCCCACTCCGTGAAAAATCCTGCACCTATGTGACGCATGTAATAATTAACTGATGAACTAGGGGCTGCGCCTGAAATAGGAGGATTATCTGTTCTGACCGCATTGGTTAAATCTCTTACCCGTGGCATTCGATAACCCAAACTATTACACCATGATGTTTGATTGGAAACGCTAGCTCTTTGACTACCCCGATGGACGAACCACTGCCTTAACTTAAATCCGTACCGAACCTCATTACCATTACTATCCCTTCCCACCAACTCGAAGGTCTGTGGCAAAGATGGACGTGTAAGTGAACCAGGATTACTTGAGCTTATCTGACTACTACTTGCCCT
>NZ_LZHA01000057.1:0-1987 GCF_001690335.1 Gilliamella sp. Gris1-4
GAATGTTAATAACTTCGAAGATTTTCTGGATAAAATTGAAATTTGCGATAATTTTGGGCGTTTTTTATGTCTAAAAAATTTAGAATATAAGTTTGCCAAAGTCGGTGCTGCCTGCTCTTACTATGTAAGTATAACTTATTATATTTCACCTGTCAATTTTTCTGTTTAAATTCGTGTTTTTCTGATTAAAATTTATTAAATAAATTTAACCAATTGAAAGTATAGATATTTAAGAATAGCTAGACTATTTTTTCTGTGTATTTTTGTAAGGAAATGCAAGGAAAAATAAAAAATAAACATTTGTCCTTGTGGTTTCTGTGCGGTTTTATTTTAATTTTTGATATTTTCGTATATTTATTGTTTATGACGCTAGTTTTACTTAAATATTTACATGTTTTAATACAGTGCGAAGCAAGGGGGTGATATTGCGGTGTTATGTTTTTAATAAAAATAGTTTTTTTGTTGGTGGATAAAATGGGTTGGGTGTGGTGGTTTCGGACGTTTTAGCTTTGGGTGAATAAAATAGCTACAGTGACCACGTCCGATTTAGGGGATTTTTTGCGAAATCCCCTAAAAACCCCTCGCAAGGCTACAGAATGTGGCCTTCGGCTACCCCGACGCCGTCGCTCGGTCTTAACGCACCGTTTGTGGACGCGTTCCCGACGCACCACAAACTCGCCAAACATCCTGTTTGGCGTGCTAACCTCACTCTGTTGTCGGCACATTCTGACGCCGGAACAAGACAAACAACATAACCATCTTTTTTGGGAAGATTGTTGTGTTTTTATAATTATTTTTTTGATTTTATTTGATTTTAAATTTTTGTTAAAAAAAGGGTTTAGAGCGGTTAATTTGCTGTTATTAGGGCGCTGTTCGTAGTTTTGTTGGTTTGTTTTATGTTGGTGCTTTGCTTAGGTTGTGTAAGTGATTGATTTTGTTTGAAAACGGTAAAACAAAAACTCCAATAAAATCAATGACCTACCGGAGAGATTTTTTATCAAAATAGTTTTTTTGTTGGTGGATAGAGTGGGTTGGGTGCGGTGGTTTCGGACGTTTGGGCTTTTTGTGAACAAAATAGCTATCGTGCCCACGTCCGAGTCAGGGAATTAAAGCGAATTCCCTAATAACCCTCGCTTTGGCTGCAGAATGTGGCCTTCGGCTGCCCCGACGCCGGCGCTCGGTCTTAACGCACCGGCTATGATTCGCTCCCAGCGAAGCATAGCCTCGCCAAACGTCCTGTTTGGCGTGCTAACCTCACTCTGTTGTCGGCACATTCTGACGCCGGAGTAAGTCAGACAGTACAGCTGATTGTTTTTTTGTAATTATATGATTAATTCTATTTTTATTGCCGCCTATACGGCGTTAAGGCTTATATAGACGCCCTAAATCGTACTAATAGTTTTCTAAACCGCCTACACGGCGTTAAGGCATCATAGAGCCATCCAGTTCAGTTGTGGGCGTTTCTAAACCGCCTACACGGCGTTAAGGGATCTATTTATGGTGATAGTATTATCTAGGGTTTTCTAAACCGCCTACACGGCGTTAAGGAAAGTTAGCTTGACCCAAAGCTAAAGCCATTATTTCTAAACCGCCTACACGGCGTTAAGGTAGAACTCAAGATTTGATAAATCTTGTTATATAAAGATAAACAACAATTTTGGCTTTGAAAACCCTTTTTTTAAGCTGTTTTTTAATATGTTGATTTTATTTGATTTTAAATTTTCGTTAAAAAAAGGGTTTAGAGCGGTTAATTTGTTGTTATTAGGGCGCTGTTCGTGGTTTTGTTGGTTTGTTTTATGTTGGCGCTTTGCTTAGGTTGTGTAAGTGATTGATTTAGCTTGAAAACGACAAAATAAAAACCTCAATAAAATCAATAGTCTACCGGAGCGATTTTTTGTGGTTTTTGCAGTGTTTTTTATAAAAAAGTGACTCATAAAAGCCACTTAAGGTTATGTTGTCTGTCTTATTACGGCGTTAGACAAATTTG
>NZ_LZHA01000058.1:0-82277 GCF_001690335.1 Gilliamella sp. Gris1-4
GAATAGAGCTAGTCACACCCGCAGAGTAAACGTCATGACAACAGCACAAATACAGTTACCTAAAAAATTGATATCTGTGTTTGTAGCCGAAAATGTCAGATATCGTGGTGCGTACGGCGGTCGAGGGAGCGCTAAAACTCGTTCATTTGCATTAATGACAGCGATTAAAGGCTATCAATTTGCAGAAGCCGGTGTAAGCGGTGTAATACTGTGCGCCCGTGAGTTTATGAACTCGTTAGCTGATTCTTCTATGGAAGAAGTAAAGCAGGCTATTCGCTCGGTTGATTGGTTAGCTGATTACTACGACATCGGTCAAAACTATATCAGAACAAGAAATGGATTGGTTAGTTATGTGTTCTGCGGATTACGTCATAATCTAGACAGTATTAAATCAAAAGCGCGTATATTGCTATGCTGGGTTGATGAAGCGGAAAATGTTTCGGAAATTGCATGGCGAAAGTTAACCCCTACGGTTCGTGAGACTAACTCCGAAATATGGGTAACGTGGAACCCCGAAACAGAGGGAAGCCCAACAGATATAAGATTCAGACAAACCCCGCCAGATAATGCCATCATCGTTGAGATGAATTATAACGATAATCCATTTTTCCCTGATGTGTTAGAGCAAGAGAGATTAAACGACTTGGCCCGATTGGATTATGCGTCATATGCTTGGGTGTGGGAGGGAGCATACCTAGAGAATTCAGATAAACAAGTTTTAAGTGGTCGATATGTTGTTGAAGAATTTGATGACAACCTGCACAAACAAGCAGACCGTTTATTGTTCGGTGCTGACTTCGGCTTTGCAAATGACCCAAACACATTAATCCGCTCATTTATTTTGAACGATTGTCTGTATATCGAATATGAAGCATACGGCGTTAATATCGAACTCGACGAAATGCCAGCTTTTTATGATTCAGTGCCAGAGTCAAGAAAATGGCCGATTAAAGGTGATTGCTCAAGACCTGAAACAATCAGTCACATCAAGCGCAAGGGTTTTAATATCTCAGCAGCAAAAAAATGGCAGGGCAGTGTTGAGGACGGTATCGCATATCTGCGAGGGTTTAAAAAAATTATTATCCATCCTCGCTGTAAACATACCGCAACCGAAGCTCGGTTATATAGCTATAAAACTGACAAAATGACTGGTGAAGTGCTACCAATTATTGAGGATAAAAACAATCATTGTTGGGATGCGGTCAGATATAGCCTAGATGGTTATATTAAACATAAACGCTCAGCAGGGCTATTTATGAGGTAATAATGAATTATACAAAATTAACGGATGAGCAACTGTTAAATAGTGCGCAAATGGCGATTAACAGTAACCGAGATGTGCAACGGCAACGGTTAGCGTATGCGTCACACGGACTGATGAATAACAGCAAACGAGCATACATCGATCGCGAATTTGGCTATCCCGAAAACCTCACTTTTAGTGATTATTATAAACTCTACAAAAGGAACAGTGCTGCGCGTGGTTTTGTAGAGAGACTGAGCGATATTTGTTGGATTGATTATCCAAAATTTATTGATGGCGATATTCGAGAGCAAGATACAAAACTAACCGCGTGGGAAAAAATCGTAACCGATTTATTTAATGACAAATTGTGGGCGTCAATTATTGAGGCGGACAAACGCGGAATAGTAGGACGTTACGCTGGGTTAATTATTCAACTGCGCGATGGTAAAAAATGGGATGAGCCAGTTGATGTTAATGTAATGAATAGATTAAATCCAATTGATGCTATCGTTAAAATTATCCCAGCATGGGAGGAGCAACTCACTGCGTGCGAGTGGAATAATGACGAATCTGACGAAAACTACGGGCAGGTTACGATGTATCAATTCAATGAAACATCTATCGGCAATAACTCTGGTAAACCTAATTTATCGCGCAGGATACATCCCGACCGCATAATCATTCTAAACGAAACATCCGTTATTAATTCAATAGATGACGGTGAATCACAGCTAGAGGTTGGTTATAACGATTTAATCGACATGATGAAATACTCTGGCGGTAGCGCGGAAGGTTTCCTGAAAAATGCCAGTCGCCAAGTCCATGTTAATTATGATGCAGATACCGATATGGACGAGCTAGAGCGAGAGTTGCGCAGACGAGGATTTGAACAACCGGCTGATGCATTGAATAAACAAATCGCATTGTTAAATTCGGGCACTGATAGCGCACTAATTACAGCAGGTGCGACAGCGAATATTCTATCGGTTGCTCCTGCCGATCCGAGTTCAGGATGGTCAGTATCCGCAAATAGCTTTGCTGCCTCCGTTAGAATGCCATTTACAATTATTTTTGGCCAACAAACAGGGAGGTTAGCATCAGATGAAGATAAAGCTGATTATGCAAAACGTGGAATGTCACGCCGTAATGGTTTTTTAAGTGTATTAATAAAAGAACTTGTCAATCAGCTTATTAAGCTGAAAGTAATCCAGCCATTAGTGAACGGCACGCTCACTCTTAAATGGTCCGACTTATTAGCGCCGAGCCAAGCCGAAAAAATCGAATTAATGCTCAAAATGTCAGACGTGAACGTCAAAGCGCAACAATCTATAGGCATTCCTGTGTTTACACCAAACGAAATACGAGAAGCTGGCGGTTATGAAACCGATCCTGATTTAGAGGATATCGATATTGAAAAGACCGAAGATAATAAAGCCGATTCCAAAGAATCCGATACTACCGAGAAGTAAGAACAACCCTACACTGACAAATAAACAAATCCTCCAAATGCGTAGCGAAACACAAAAACGCTACAAAACAATCAAGCAATCAATTATTGAGTATATCGAATTAAGTTTAGGTTATTATGCTAAAGAGCCGACTAAAACAGCGATATTTGTTGATAACACGCTTTATGTCGTTAACGCCAGTGTTAATTACACTGTTGACGGCAATCAACTTGCTAGGGTGTTAACTCGCATTCAAGAAATTGTTGATGAAAGCTTAATTAATGGCGGTATTGAGAAGTTTTGGGCGGGGAAGTTTGTTGCTGATATGTATCAAATGGGTACTAATCGGACGTTTCATAATTTATCCGCTCAATCACCACTATATTCACAAGCCACATCACTGGAATCTTTGTTATTTAGTGATGCGTATATTCGCCGAATAGGGCTGGCATATACAGCAACATTTAATGATTGGAAAGGACTGGCTGACAATCTAAAAAGCGATTTAGGCACGGTTTTAAGTAGTGCAGTTGCTAGAGGGATTAACCCCCGAGAAACGGCAGATATCATCAGTAAGCGTATTGATGTTTCATATAGCAGAGCTAAAGCCTTGGCGCAAACTGAACAAGTAGGCGCACTTCGTCAAGCTACATGGGATGAAACTAAACGTACACAAGAGGAGTTAGGGTTAAAAACAGGCTTATTGCATATGTCTGCTTTAAAACCTACTTCAAGAGCCACGCATGTTGATAGACACGGTAAAATTTATACTGTTGAACAAGTGGCTGATTGGTATGAGGAGAATGGTAACCGATTTAATTGTTATTGCGCTCAAATAACGGTACTACTTAATGAAAAAGGTGAACCCTATAATCAAGCTAGTATTGATAGGTTATTGAAAGAATCTGATGACTGGCGTGAGCAAAACAAACCTAAACAGCAAAGCTTAAATTCTGTTGAAGACGCTAATGAATGGGCAAGAAAAAATATTACTGAAACTTCAAACTTGCCAAGTGATATTGATGCTACAGAATTAGCTCCATGTTTACAGTTGGTATCAGAAATACAGAAACGATTTGACTTACCTAGATTTAGATATGCTGGCTCAATAAGAGGCGATATTTATAACTACGGTGATGGTAGCAAAAATATGACTGCTGCATACGCCCCTAAAACAAACGCCCTCATTATTACGCTAGGTAGTGTTGATAAAAATGAATTGATGTTAGTCGATTTATATAGTAAAACACTGGATTTCAAGAGTGAATCATTAAATTCCGTGATTAACCTACGCAATGAAAAATTAATTAGCATAATAAACGAAATGGATTTCGTTACATGGAACTCAGTGCCGACACCTAAAGGAGTTTTTGCTCATGAAATGGGTCATGCACTACACAACAAATACCGAATAAAAATTGATAATATTGTCTCTAAAGGTTGGGAACGAGGGTGGCAATATGCTATTAGTAAATATGGTCAAGACAGTAAAAGTGAGTTTCTTGCCGAGTCATTTTCGCTTTATATTGAGAATCGTATTGAAGCTAAAAAACGACTATATCCAGAATTATTTAAATTTTTTGAATCATTAGACAAAGGTGTGAAATGAAAAAATTTAAATCATTAATAGAGCAAGCTTCTCGATTGGTTAACACATCACCGCTTCCTGATGATGCAGAAGAACAATTGGAGAAAATAATTGAGCAGACAGATAATGAAACTGAAAAATTTATGCTGGCCAGTTTTGCTGAATCTCTTTTTGTGAAAAGACATTCATAACCCAATCACCCAAACCGCTTCGGCGGTTTTTTTATATCTAAAATCCACACGAGGTAAAGCATGACACTTAAAAGTGTAAATGTTTTATCTGTCGTTAATAGTAAATCCAAAATATCAACGCAAATCATCGACGGTAAAGAGCACATCGTTATTAAAGACGTTGTGCCAATTGTTGATGATATTGTCATGAATGGAATTTTCTATCCGGCAGATGAAATTAACAAATCGTACATGACATTGAATGATAATTTAATGCCATTAGACCACCCACGAATAAATAACGAGAATGTTTCAGCGTTAAATCCTCAGGCTATCAACAATTTTTATATTGGCGCATGGGGAAGAAATGTCCGCAAATCTAACGATAGGGTACTTATGGATGCTTATATCGATAGAAAATTTGCTGAAAGCACCGAAAAAGGTCGGTTATTAGTAAATCGTCTTGACGATATGATGAGCGGAAAAAACACTACGCCAATTCATGTATCAACAGGGCTTACTTACACGCCAGATAATCAATCAGGCACATCAAAAGGTAAACGGTACAAGTCAATAGCTCGAAATATGAAGTTCGATCATGTCGCAATACTACCCGATAAACAAGGTGCTGCCACGCCAGATGACGGAGTGGGTATTTTTGTTAACTCCAACGGTGAAAAATCACCGCTTGAAAACGCTAGTCTTGATGATTGCACAGAAGAATCTTTAGGTCATTTTATTGGGCAAACAATCAGGGATGCTTTTAATAAATTTCAATTCAATAAAAAAGAGGAACAAGATCCGATGAAGAAAAAAATCTTATTGGCACTGAATACCGCAGGCGTAAAAACCGACGGACTATCAGAAGAACAACTGCTAACGGCGTACAACGAGCAAACCGTAAAAGAGGCTTTAGAGAAAAAGGGGGCTTCGGATGAGGAAGCAGCCAAGAAAAAAGCCGAACAGGAGAAGAAAAACGCAACTAATGCCGAAGATGCACCAGCGTGGGCTAAAACATTAATGAACAAGGTTACAAGTCTTGAATTAGCAGTAAATGCAAACACAGAAAAAGAACTATCCGCTAAACGGGAAGCGGTAAAAGCCAAGTTCAACATGACACAAACCGCAGTCAATGCGCTATCTGGTGAGCCATTAGATGCCTTATACGCACAGTGCATTAAAACAGCGCCTATTAGCGGTGGTTTTGCTAATAATTCAGATAATTCACTATTAAACATGGAGGCTCCAGAGTAATGATTCGATTTAAAACCGTGATTGGTGGTCCTGCACGTAAAAACGACCCACAAACAATTGACTTAAAAACAGGTGAAACGATTGCGCCGTGTTCTTTGGTTGCCGTGGTTAACAACAAGTTAATGAAACATTCAGCGGCAGGTGAGCAAACCCAAGCCTTAGTCATCACAAATGATTATCTAGGTGGTCATGATATCCGTGACAATGTACCGAATGACACATCAGGTATCGCCATTATTTGTGAAGATGATGTTACTTACCATGTTTTAGTAAAAGCAGGTGAAGCGTTAACAGTTGGCGACAAATTAACATCTAATGGTGACGGTACACTAAAAAAAGCAAGCGGTACTGATGCGGTGCTGTTTTATGCATTTGAAACCTATACCGTTGGCACAACCGCTGAACAAGTTCGAGTTCGTAAAGCTTAAGGAGCAATAATGAAGAACGAAAAGATTATTTTTAATAAAAATTTAATTACCAACTCTGCCCAAGTGGCACAGGCTTGGAATCAGTTAAAAGCAAGCCGTCAAATCTTTAACAATGCTCAAAACCAAATGAGCGCAACACACGGCAATGCTATTGAAGTTAATCAAGCCGCAATCTTAACCCAAGATTACTGGCGTGAAGTGGATAATGTAACTACCCGCGTTATCCGTGATGACGAGGGCGCACCATTACTTGATGATTTGTTATCGTTAGGTACGCCTATCTCCATTGGTAAAACAGCTGCGCTATACCGTGTTTCAAGCGATGCAGGATATGTTAATCGTTCAATGTCAGGGCAAGAGCCAGAAACGCTAGATAAGGTTGTTTATGACCATTACGGTGACCCTGTACCAATCTTTAAAACAGGTTATGCCCGTGAATGGCGTGAATGGTTAGGTTTGCAAACTGAAAACATCGACGCAATGTCAGATGACCAAGAAGCGGCAGTGGCAGCATTACGCCAAGATATGGCGCAATACATTTTAACCGGTGATGAAAAAATCAAAGTACAAAACTTTGAAAGCAAAGGCATCACTAATCATCCGCACACCAATCAAGTGGATTTAAGTGCGTCTGGTTTAAATATTGACTTAACATCAACAGCCACAAGTAACGACGATATTATTAATTTCTTCACAAAAGACTTTGTTGTCATTCTTGATGCTAATTTAGTGTCAGAACAGTTAAAAATCTTTATTTCGCCTGAAATTGAGCGTCGCTTAAATCTGCCATACTCTAATTCAAATGGATTCAAAGAGGGAACAGTAAAAGACTATATTTTACGTTACTCAGCGCACATTGGTTCATTCACCAAAACATTTGAGTTAAAAGGCAATCACTTTATTGGTTACGTTCGTAATGCTCAATATATCAAAACACGTATTGCAGCACCAATCGGCTCATTCATGAAGCAACGAATCAATCCACATGATAACTATCAAACACTGGTTTGGTCGGCATTTGGTTTACAAATCAAACGCGACTTTAACGGCAAAAGCAAAGTCTTTAACGCTAGGGGGTAATTGATGAAATTACGGGTGACTAAATGCGGCTGTTTTGGTCGCATTGATGGCGTGGTAGCTGAACTGCCTGTTGGGTATGAATTCCATGCTATAGACATTCCTACTGCTTTTATTGGGCGTGTAATTGTGTTAGAGCAGCAATCTGTTGAAGTTGAAGCAGACAAAAAGAAAAAGGGTAAATAATCATGTCAGTACAGGTAACCTCAGAAGACGTTAATCAAATGTTATCAGAGCTTGGTTATTCTGTACCGAGCATTGTTATTAACGCAATCCTTAACAAGGTGAATTCAATCAGTGATTGCTTGGTTGCTCATAATTATTCAAAAGCCGACCAACTTTTGATACTGATTTACTCAGCTTGTTTACTGGCTCAAATGCAAGGAACAAGGAAAATTACCTCACAATCAGCGCCAAGCGGCGCGTCAAGGTCATTTAAATATGATGACGTGGGTTTTAAATCTATGTACTCACTACTAAAAAATCTTGATGTTCACGGCTGTACTGATTGCCTAGGTATTTCTTGCTCAAAGAAACCATTTTTTTTAGTTGTAGGAGGTAGAGGTGAGTAATACGGCGAATTGGAGCTATACAAACGTTGCAACCGTATATCCTCACATGGGATACGACGGAGAAAACAATGTTGATACTTACGGTCAACCTTATTTGGTGAAATGCACATGGAAAGATGAAGCACCAAACGCACTGGGTGCTTACATTGATTCTCTAGGTGTTGAAAGGGTAAGAAAAACAACTTTTTACACCGAAGACAATCGAATTAAACAGGGTGACTTCATAGTAAAAGGCGATAAAACTTCATTATCGTTAGAAGCTTCAAACGCTGAAAAAGTGGAGTTTGTGCTTGAATATGATATGAGCGCTTTTGGTGAAATCCCTGATTATGAGGTGGTTACATAATGGCAGTTAAAGGCGTTTCAAAGGTGAACAGAAATATTCACAGGATAACTAATGAAATTGCCAACATCAGAACTCAAAGGATTATCCAGCAAGTTATGATTGTTGGTATGTCTTTTGTAGCTCCAATCACACCTAGAGACACTTCAACGCTAATTAATTCGCAGTATAGAGAGCTAAAACCAATACCAAAAGGCTGGACTGGTCGAGTTGGTTATACTGCTAATTACGCAGCATTTGTTAACAATGCCAAAGGTACAGCAAAAGGTAAGCGTACCGGTAAGAAATCTCAGGGGGATTATTGGTCTCCCAACGCAGAGCCTCACTTTGTTGAAAAGGGTTTTGAAAGGGACGGAAAGCAGGCTATTGAGCAAGTTATTAAAGATGGTTACAAAATATGATTTCTGATACATATAACTCAATCAAAGACTGGCTAAATTCACATAATTTACTTGATGATTACATCTTACAATTTCGGAAATGGGTTGAAGTAAAAAACACAAAATCCAATAGATATATTGTGATTGTCCCTGCTGGTGGCGGTAATGCTAGTGAGGCAGTAACACGAGATTATTTTAGGATTGTAATTATTTCAGCGATTAATGATTCGAATATTGTAGAGGTTAATGATAGAGCGGATGAAATCAGGCAGTTTATGCTAGATGACTTTGAAACAAACGAGATTATTTCCATGTCTCCAATCAGCGGAATAACTCAATCAAACACAGAAGAAGGGCGGTTTATTTTTGAATTTACCGCTCAAATGATTATATCAAGATAAGAGGTACATTATGGCTAAAAGTAATGCAGGAACAGGTAGAAAGGTCGCTGTTTATTATGCAATTGGTAACCCAGACAAAAAACCAAACGATACGGATTATAAACGACTTGGCATGATTCGAGGTAAATCACGTGGCGTCAACTGGAACACCATTGATGTTACAGCCGATACATCAGAGGATGGTACAACCGAATCAATGGTAACAACCAAAGAAAAAACGGTATCATTTGATGGTATTTCTCGAGGTGATGATATCCAAAACCAAAGCGTTTTGCTAGATCATATCGAAAGCCCATCACAGGACACCGACGGGCAGCCATACGCTTGGATTAAAATTGTCAATCCTATTATTAATAGAGTAATTGAGGGTTGTTATTTGTTATCCTCATTAAACGAGGAATACCCGTATGACGATGTATGCACATGGTCTATTGAGGGAACTAGCGCAAATAACGTAACTAGAACAGGCATTTCACCAAAGAGGATGTAGAATGAAACCAGTAATAAAGGACATTGGGGAATTTATAATCCAGCATAATGAAATTGATTATTTGTTTATTCCATCTTTTCTTAATATGACAAAGCTAGGTAAACCAGATGAAATAGTTGAGATTTTTTCTATAATTTTTGGCGAAATAAATAATGACAATTTCACATCTGTCATAGAATGCGCTGACAAAATACTTGAGGCTTGTTGTACAACGGATTGTTCTGTTATTACTGGTTATCTCAAAGGCGAAGACAAGCTGGTTAATGTTGAGGCGGCAATACCTGTTGAAGATAAATTGATTCTATCTCAGCATTTGTTAAAACACGGCTTAATCGGTGATATTTCGCCTAAAAAAACTAGCGAAGATGCAAGCTATAGCGATGAATTTCATGCTAAAAAATTTGTTTACATGGCTGTTGCTCATCTTGGGATGAGTGAAGTTGATGCATGGAACATGTCAATGACCGCATTTCAAGAGGCTATGGAAGCGAAATTTCCTACTAACGATAAAGATATCATTTCACAAGACGATTACGATTTAGCGATGAATTACGCAGATTCTGTTATTGGTTTAAAAAACACTGCTTAATACGAGGTTTTTATGTCATTTGAAGCGGGAAGTATATATTACACAATTGAAGCCAAAACTGGCGCTTTATTAACAGCGGATAAACAAGTATCTAGTTTCAACCAACGAGCACAAGAGGGGTTTAACGAAACAGATAGGTCGGTAAATTCGTTAAATGGTTCAATGGGTAAATTAACCCAAGTAGCAAAAGGTGTTGTTGCTGCTTTAGTTACTAATCAAGTTTTTGCTTATGCTAATGCTTGGCAAGATTTAGAAGATAGACTAAAAAATACTGGATTAGCTGGAATGGCGTTAAAAGATGTTCAAGAACAGCTTATGACAACATCAAACCGAAACGGTCGCACCATAGAAGAATCCACCGAGTTATATGTACGCCTTTCAAATTCAATGAGCGAACTAGGTTATAGTACGCAGGGTACGCTATCTTATATTGATACGCTATCTAACTTATTTACAATCAATAAAACTAACGCAATAAGCGCAGAATCTGCTATCAATGCGCTAACCAAAGCGCAAATGAAAGGTAAGTTAGCTGGTATTGATGCGATGTCAGTATTCGCAGCTATGCCGAGCGTGCTTAAAACTTTAGGTAAACGATTAAAGAAAACAGAAGCAGAAGTTAGACAAATGGCTTCTGATGGCAAGTTATCTATGTCAGACTTTACTGATGCGATGATAGCGGCACAAGATGAAACCGCGGCACTTGCTGATAATATGCGTAATAATCTTGGTGATGCCTCTAATCATTTCACTAATCGCTTAAAAGAGGCATTAGGTTCACTAGATAACACAACAGGAGCAACTCAACATTTAGTTAGTGGCATAAAAATGCTTGCTGAAAATATGAATGTGCTTATCGGTTGTGCTGGTTTCTTGTCGGCAATTCTTGCTGGACGATATTTAACATCGTTAACCGCAGCCACAAGAGCAAAAATTGCATCAGCGATAGCTTCTAGAAACGAGACTAAAGAAGAAGTAGAGTTAGCTAGAGCAGAATTAAAACGAATTGATATAGAACGTCAGAGTTTATCTATTTCACTGCAATTTGCTGAAGCGAATTATCGAGCTGCAAAATCAGTTGAAGATCGCATTATTCAAGCAAATAGAATGTCGGCTATACAAGCAAAAATGATTGCATTAGATAAAGCCGAGACTGCGACTAAAAATGCATTATCAGCAGCTACAGCTAGAGCTAATACAGCTGTTAATCTACTAAAAGGAGGGTTAAGTTTACTTGGGGGACCAACAGGAATTGCGATCATGGCTGCTGGTGCATTAATGACTTGGGCGAGCAAAGCAAATGAAGCCAAGCAAAAAGCGCTAGATTTTGCTAGTGCAATTGATGATGTAAATGATTCTCTGAAAAATTTAAGCGCAAATCAGCTCGCAAATCAAATAGATCAGATCAATGATGACTTGAGTTTAGTTGAAAAGCAGACAAAAAAAGCTCAATCCGAGCTGAAAAAACTTGAAAGTTATAAAAAAGATAGAAACGAAGCTATTGTCAAAGGATATGTCGGTGAAAAGGGGCTTGATCGGCTAGAAAAAGAGATTAGAAAATTAAAGTCTGACATTGATACATTTTCTCAATCAAAAGATAAATTGACAACAAAGTTACAGCGTTATAGAGATGCTCTCGGCGCATTAACGGGACCGACACAGCAAGCGACACAAAAAACGGATAAATTTATTGATTCACTCGATAAAACTACAAAGACAAAAATTGATGAAAAAATAAAATCTCTTTCAACTGAGCTTGAAATTTCAGAAATGAAACTAGATGGGAATAAAAAAGCTGCTTATATTTATGAAAATGCTTTAAGTGAACTGGGAGATAAATCCGATAAGTATAAAGTTGCCTTACTTGGACTTATCAATGGAACCGCCGAATGGGCTGACATGTCAGATGAAGTAATAAAAACATTAGAGCCTTTACTTAACGCGTTAGGTAAAATGTTTGACGCAAACGAAAAGCTAAACGCAAGCAAAAAAAGTGGACGAGGCACAACAAGAACTTATGCAGAAGAAATAAAAAATCTTAAAAATCAGCTAGAAGTCGCTAAGTTAGAAGCTAAACATTTAACAGTTGAAGCGAAAGCATTAGCAATTAGCCAGCAAATTGGCACAAAAGCAACGAAAGCTCAGGCTGATGAATTAAAGCGATTAATTCAAGAGCAAGAAAACTTGCAAAATTCGCAAGCAGGTGAAGATTTTGCAAAACAAGAAATCTACAATAAAAAATCACTTCTTGAGCAAATCGACATTGACGAGCAAGAGAAGTTAGATAAATTAAGCAAATGGCGAGAAACGGGGCTTGCAAATGAGCAAACTTATCAAGATGCTTTAACTGCAATAACTAAAGATGCTGTAGATAAAAGAAAGAAACTTGAAGACGAAGCCGCAGAAGCTAAACTAAAATCTACAAGCGCTATATTGCAATCATCTGCAGATTTATTCGGTGGAATGTCTGATATGCTGGGCGCTTTTGCTGGTGAATCAAGTTCAGCATATAAAGCACTTTTTGCTATTAGCAAAGGGTTTGCGATAGCTGACGCTATGCTTAATTTAAATTCCGCAATTATGAAAGCAATGAACGATCCGACGGCGGTTACAACATCAGCAAAAATGGCAAATATGGCTGCTGTAGCAAGCGCTGGCGGGCAGGTTTTATCAACACTCAAAGGACTTACCTACGGAGGTGGCCGACTTCGAGGCGGTGGTGTTGATGTTGGGAAAGCTTATAGGGTTAACGAAAGCGGAGAACCTGAATTATTTGTTGCTCATGGAAAACAGTACATGATACCGAACAAAAATGGTGAAGTTATTCCGTCCAACAAACTAAGAGGCTCAGCAGGCAGAACAATCATAAATAATATTACGCAAAATATCTCTTTCGGTGAAGGGCAAGACAATAAAGAAGCCGCTAACGAGACAGCTAGAATGCTGAAACAAGCACTAAGAAGTGTAATTCAAGAAGAACAAAGACCAGGAGGGCTGCTAAATCGGCGTTGATTTTATAGATGAATTTTCATATTTTCACCCAAAAAACTTGTCAGAAAAGGTATTGATTTTATTAATGTTTTTTTGGGCGTTTTTGGAGTTAAACTCAAAAACCCTTTTTTTAATCGCTTTTTTAATCCATTGAAAAATATAGATTAATTTAAGCACTGGAAAAAAGGGTTATTTTCGAAAAAATGGTTAAATTCTAGTTAAAACAAAAGGCTATATTTGATATAATCTAGTTTACCGCCGAATAGGCGGTTTAGAAATTAACGGTATTGCACAAATCAAATCTGGAATCGTTTACCGCCGAATAGGCGGTTTAGAAAAGTATTTTGTATGCGATCTTCTAGTTCGTTCCGTTTACCGCCGAATAGGCGGTTTAGAAAATACGGAGATCTTGGTCGAATTATCAAGCGGTGTTTACCGCCGAATAGGCGGTTTAGAAAGATGCCTCATTCAATAGTTCGGCTAATTCGATGTTTACCGCCGAATAGGCGGTTTAGAAAGTTCACAATCCATGTCGCAACAAAATCACCATGTTTACCGCCGAATAGGCGGTTTAGAAATCCGTATGTGATGCCTTTCAAAGTTGATAAAAGTTTACCGCCGAATAGGCGGTTTAGAAATCGTAAGCGTCCTCCGCCGTATGTAATACCCAGTTCACCGCTGCATAAGCGGTTTTTTTATTGCACTTGGTTAATAAATTTCATACTATTAATCAATAATTATTTAATAAAATTATAGGAGATGGTATGAAAAAAATAATATTATTTTTACTGATAGCGTGTATGGGTATAACAGGGTGTCAATCGGCAAAAAGAACTACAAACATAAGTTCTAATGTCAAAGGTCTTATTTATAATTCAGTATCATCAAGTTATTTACCTAGATTAACAACTGTATCTTTATCTGAGTTCGCAGATGGAAGTGAGTTTTTAACATACAAAACGGAAACATACGAATCATTGTATGGAGTTCCTCAATTTATCGTTTTCTCAATTCCTATTAACAATATTGATGATCACAGAGTTTTACTTGAAAAGTTTTTGGAATGGGATAAGAAAGCTTTAAGCCGAGGGGATATGTTTACGAAAGAGCTCGGAAGAGCTAAGGCTTATAATGGCTATTCAAATTACACATTTCATTCAGGAAATAAAAGCAATAATTATCTGGATATTTGTTTCTCTATGGTCGATAGTTCTGGATGTAGTGTAGAAAGCGTAGCATTTGATACAGAGAATGTAAAAAATATCCTCAATGATATTGATAGAATTAAATCAGGGAAGATAAAACATCTAGATGATTCAGTTTATAAATAAAACCCATTAGGGCTTATTTATTTGTTATTGACTACCAAAGCAATTCAAACCCTCTAAGAGGTTTTTTGTTCACCGCTGCATAAGCGGTTTAGAAATCTGGATATTGCAATCTAAACTGTGCTAACACGTTCACCGCTGCATAAGCGGTTTAGAAATTTGATCGCATAGACCCGAAACTTGTTTAAAGGTTCACCGCTGCATAAGCGGTTTAGAAAATTCAAGGTAAACAAGGCGATTGTGAATACACGTTCACCGCTGCATAAGCGGTTTAGAAAATTTTTGATTCTCGAACTCTTGAATTAAAGCGGTTCACCGCTGCATAAGCGGTTTAGAAAGGTTACAGTGCCCGCAAGCCATGCGTCAATATGTTCACCGCTGCATAAGCGGTTTAGAAAGGGCTCAGTGACAGAAAAAGATATAGCAGACGGATTACCGCCGAGTAGGCGGTTTTTTATTGCTCTTAACATAATGATCAAATAATATTAACGTAAAATTTAATATAAAATAGGATTATTATATGTCTAGCATTGAAGAAGATTTGCTTGAAGAGTGTTATTTTCCTAGTTCAATAGAAATAACGGAAGAAATTCCTAAGGGGATAAAGCTTGAAATAAAAAAAATTCAAGACAGGCAAAAATTAATGATTCGCCAAAAGTCTGCTTGTGATGTAAATCTGAGTGAGCCTTATGAAATTTTTAATGTAGAAGATGATTTCATTGATAGGTTGTGCATTTTGTTAATAAGAGCATTTAATTGTGATTGTCACATTATTATGTCCAAAATAAAGCAGATCAATATACATGTCTTGGGTGAAATGATAGAAAAATCATTTTATGAATTAAACGGATTGGGTGAATTTAAACAAAACTTTTTCAGTGTATCTATTTCGTTTGAGTATTTTAATTTGAAATTAGATGAATTGGTTTTGTACTACAACTATTTAAACCCAGACCATAAAATCGATCACTTGGTTGATCTTTAAATAGTATTGATTTTATATTTTTTAACTATAGGTATTGTATGAAGAAATTATTGTTAGTTATTTTATTTTTTCCTTTAAGTCTTTTCGCTAAAGAAATCAGTTATAACGATTGGACGGTTAATATTAATATTGATCCGATTACCGATAAAAAAACAGTGTCAATGAATTCAGTTTATGTATCAGACAGCACTTCAATAAGTAGCGCTTTTTTTACAGTTGGTTGTGATTCAGTCATTATTATTCCATTCTCCGTTCATAATAATTTGAAAGATTATGAGGATGGGTTAATTAAAGTTATTTTCAGAGCAGACAAAAAAGCTCCAGTAGAGATGGAATGGGAGAAAAAAGGGGCCGTATTTATGACTAATCAGAAACAAATGCTACATCAACAAATTCAAAACTCAAAAAAATTTATCATTAGGTTTGGTGATAAATCGACTAGTGATTTTAATTTTCCCTTATCGGGCTACACAAAAGCTTATGAACGTCTCGAAAAAGAATGTACAAATTGAAGTGCAGATAACTTTGAATTCATCATAAAACCCTCTAAGAGGGTTTTTTATTATTTATCTTAGTTTAATTTCAACATTAATTGCTTTTGCTAGAATAGTATATTCATATTTCTTTAATGTTATTGTTGGATAATCTTTGTTTAAAGATGAAACTTTTGTGCCTAATGTATCGAAGAAAAGTTGTTTAAATGAATATTCATCATTAATCATAAGTAAATAAAAACCACCGCTAACTTTATCAAATTCAGTATCAAATATAACAATAGCACCGTCTGGGAACCCTAAATTACTTTCTAATGACATGGAATCTCCAATTATTTCTAAAGCAAAAAAGGAATTTTTCACACTTAATGAGCAAGGATGAAATAAATTATTTATTACAGGAAATGGTTTAAATGATAACAAATTTTTTTCAAAATCACTCCAATGATAAAGAGGAATTTGCTCGACTTCACCTTTTGGTGTGAAATCTTCATACTCGACAATTCCTAAAGAATCAAGCCCACAAGCCAACCAACCAGGGGTTACATTAAAGAATCTTGCTATTTTTAATAGTAATTCTTTTCTAGGTTTTGCTGTCCCATTTTCATAAGCAATTACTTGTCTTGATGATATTCCTAATCGTAACGACAAATCTTTTTGCGTTAATGGTGTTCCGCTGTTTTTTCTTAAATCTTTAAACCTATTTTTAAAGTTATCATCTATTTCGAATGACATGAAATATTACCTAATTTTAATATTGACATGTGAATTATTCATGTTAATATGTGATTAATTATTAATTATAGTGAATTATTCACTAATAACATAGGAGAAAATATGAACCAAAATAAACTATCAACAAAATTTAGGCAAGTAAGATTTAAAGAGGAAACGGATAATTCTATTATCGAAACTGCGACAAGATTTGGGAGAACTGTTCCAAAAGAAATTGATTATCGAATGGAAATCTTCGAAAGGATGTTAAAACGAGGTGAAATAAAAGAATATGAGAACATCTAATAAAGCAAAAACCCCAAGTGCGCCAACACCTGAGGTCTCAATAATTAATCCCACTAGAAAAGGAACTAACAACATGAGAAACACTAACACAATTAATTCAAATTGTCCAGTAATAGCTGGAATCTCTATCACAACCGATAAAGAGGGTCGATATAATCTTAATGCGCTACATAAAGCTAGTGGATTGGGTAATAACAAGGCTCCAGCTCAATGGTTAAGAACACAAACTGCGAAAGATTTAATTGAAGAAGTAAAAAAAGAAACTGTGCAAAATCGCATAGTTGCAACCGATGTGCAAAAATGCACATCGCCCATAATTACTGTTAAAGGTGGCATCGATCAAGGTACATTTGCCCACGAACTTTTAGCAGTATCTTACGCAGGTTGGATTAGTCCAAAATTTCAGTTAATGGTAAATCAAGTATTTTTAGACTATAAAAAAGGTGAATTGAAAAACATTCAAAAAACTTCTAAATCTTATTTACCTGAATATCGACAAGCTAAGGCGATAGAATTATCAGTCAGAGCATTAGATAAGATGTTTAGCAATCTGCCACATTTGAGCGAACAGTCTAAGCAAGCTATCTATGCCGATACAATTAACCCAATTGCTGGTAAAAATGTTATTCCACTTCCTAAGCTTGAAAACAAAACATTTTCAGCTAGTGAAGTAGGAGATTTACTTGGCGTATCCTCAAATAAAATTGGTCGTATAGCTAATAAGCTCAACTTAAAAACAGAAGACTACGGAATTTTCGTACTCGATAAGTCACGTTCTTCTGATAAACAAGTTGAAACTTTTAGATATAACGAAAAAGCAATAGATGTAATCAAAAATCATCTTATTAATAAAGAAATCGCTTAACCAATTAACCAACAAATTATAAGCCCTCTAAAAAAGGGGGCAATTACGAGGATATAGCATGTCAAATCAATTAATGTTTCACAGCACAGTAGTGCAACCAGTTAAACGTAATAATCAAATTTGGATCACGTCCACCGAGCTATCTAAGCTTTTACAATATGCTGATTCTAAATCAGTAACAAAGATTTATAGTCGGAACAAGGATGAGTTCACCGATAAAATGACAATGGTGGTCAAATTGACTACCAATGGAATAAACAACAGTCTACGCAAGAAATCAGTACGAATTTTCTCACTTCGTGGAGCGCATCTAATCGCAATGTTTGCTAGTACAAATGTAGCAAAAGAAGTGCGTAAATGGTTGCTAGATTTAGCTGATAAAGAGGCAAGTCATTCGCAAACAAGAAAAGATATGATTGAGGTGAACAGGACTAATTTAATTTGTTTGGTACATCATATGCTTTGGTTGAATGATTTCTACATAGACAATCGTTTATATGATGTTTTTAAAATGCTAGGCTCTAATTTCGGTGTAAGACTTCACGATCATTTTGGCGATGGTGCTTTTGTTGCCTCGATGTTTAAACGACAGTTAGAAAAGAAACAATTACAGTAAGTATAAATAATTATTATATAAGCAGTTTAGAAAGATTGGCTTCCATTTTTTGTGGAAGCCAATACTCTGCTGTCAAGTGGAATAAAAGCATACCCGAAGATGGTTTTATTGATCAATTAAGTTTTTTATTCTCAACAAATTCAATTAATAGTTAAAAAAAATTATCAAAATTTATAAAAAAGATGTACTGTATAAAAACACACTGTTTGTATAAACATAAAGAAAATGCATTCTTATTTATATATAATCACCATTATTGATTAAATATTGTGTGTTATTTATGACTATTGATAGTGGTGGTGCATATAGTATAAGAGGTTTTAATTACCAGAAAGCAGTAATTGCTCAAATTGCTATTAATAATTTTAACGTGGATAATTTTTATATCATTGTTGAAAATCAAGAGGACATTGTTGTTTTTTTCTCAGAAAAAAATTTCCACCTGCAAGTAAAAGGGCAAACATTAAGTATTAAAAGTTTAATTAAAGTTCCAAAGAATAAAAATTCGATTTTATATAAACTTTTAAACAAGGAAGAAAAAGTCGATTATTATAAAGTTGTAACTCTAGATACTTTCAGTAAAAAAGATATAAAAGATTTATCTGAATCTAGTTGTAATATATTCGATGATTTTGTTTATGATTATTCTGAAAAACAAAAGGAAGAATTTTTAAAATGTCTGCAGCAAGAAAATTTATTTTCTGGTGATGAAAAGAAAATTCAAAATGAATTAGATAAAACTAAAATAGTTTTTTCTAATTTTAAAAATGATTTATCACAAGCGGAACTAATACTTCTCGGTTATATGACAAAGAAGGGAATCACTATGGATGACTATGCTGGAATTAATGCGCTCAATGAACTATTTACACAAATAGATTTAAAAAGTGAACAAAAAGCAAGTATTCATAATAAAAATGTGATTGAAAGTAAAAAAATAACCTCCAAAGAACTAAAAAACATTTTTAGTCTTTGTAGCATAATTACTAAGATACCAGAGCTTAGAATTAATTTTTTAGAATCATTAGTTGAAGATGAATTATTGAGTAAAAAAGAAAGAAGAGATATAGAGTTAAAATTCTATATGCTTAATAGCAAATTAAGGGATTTAAGAAAAGATATTTTAGCTAGAATAGCTAATAGTGATTTCTATATTAAAGAGTTAGAAAGTAATGGTTTTTCCTTTATACATAGTATTTATCAAAAATTAAGTGATAATTTTCAAGCAGATATTTATGCCGTTCTTATTGATATTGTTTCGGAAAAGTTTTTGGAGCGTAATAAATGATTATTA
This sequence comes from Gilliamella sp. Gris1-4, assembly GCF_001690335.1. Taxonomy (NCBI): domain Bacteria; kingdom Pseudomonadati; phylum Pseudomonadota; class Gammaproteobacteria; order Orbales; family Orbaceae; genus Gilliamella; species Gilliamella sp. Gris1-4. Next base: position 19,580 of record NZ_LZHA01000058.1, read on the forward strand.
AGCGCTTTGTTATTTTAGACAAAAAAAATAAATTAGCTAATGAGTTTCATTTTTCACCTAATTCTAATGTTATCTATTCTAAAAAGGGTACTGTTGGTAAATCAAGCTTACTGAAATCAATTTACTATTGTTTGGGAATGAATATTAAAAGTTTTACAAAAACTTGGAACTATAGACAAATGATGTTTAAGTTATATTTCACTCATAACAATCAAGAGGGATGGATAATACGTCATCATCGGTACTATAAAGTATATGATAGAGACGAACTTTTAGATGAGGGCGAATATTCTAAATGGTTTGCCAATTTATTGAATATGCAAATTAAATTACGCACCAAAAATAGTGAGAATCTAAGCCAAGTTGTTGCTGCAGCTATCCTTAGTTTGTTTTATATAGATCAAGATTCTTCTTGGCAAGGAACGCCATTTAGAAATACAGCTAGTTTAACTTGGTATGACTCAAAAGATATGCCAAAATCTATTTTTGAATATGTTCTTAACTTAAAAAGTAATGAACATCTTGAAAAAGAAGAGAAAAAAGGAAAATTAAAAAAGGAACATAGTGAATTAACAAGTAATCACAATTCATTGTTAACACTTAAAGACCAATTTATTTTAACTGAAAATTGCAATTCTTTTGTGAATGAAGATGAGTATAAAGAAGATCTGAGGAAGTATTTATCAATAATTAATACGATTAATCAGCAACTGTCTACTTATAATGGGCAAATATATTCAAAACAAGTTGAATTAGATTCTCTTAAATTAGAAATAAGAGAGCTTGAAGAGATCTTAAAATACAATAATGAATTGTATGAAAATCACTCAATTAGATGCAGTAAGTGCGATTCTTTCTTAACTGAACAACAATCCAAAGAAAGAATGAAACTGGATTATAGTTCTTTTCTATTAGCCGAAAATATAAAGGATACTCAATCAAAAATTGAAAAAGTTGAACAAGACCTAAACTCTTTATTGAATAAAAAAATTGGGCTTGATAAAGAGTATAAAACCCTATCTAATCAGCTGAAAATAACCTCAAGTAAAGCATCGATTGATGCGTATATCCAAAGTGTAGGTGAGAAAAAATCTCAAGATAAATATTATGCAATACTAAACGATTTAAAAATTAAAATATCCAAAATTAATGATGATTTAAAAATTATAAATGCAGATATAAAAATATTAACCAAAGAACAAGATAAGAATAGAGCTAAAATAGATTCAGATTTTACTGTTTTTTTTAATGAACTGGCTGATAAATTGCCATCTGTAGATTGTGATTTTATATTTTTAAAATTTAATCAAATAAAAAATAGTGGTTCAGCATTAAATCAAACATACTTGGTTATTTATTTAACTTATATAAAGATATTAATGAAATATTCTTCTGTAGAACTTCCTTTTGTTATGGATTCAATAATAAAAGATGAACTTGACCCAGGTGTAATATCAAGTTCTTATCTTCTTATTAATAAAGTACTTTTATCATCCCAAAAACAAACCCTTTTTGCGGCTCTCAATGATAAATTTCAATATTTAACAGGTGAATGTAATAGGATTGAAATTAAAAGTGACCAAAAACTTTTAAATAAAGAAAGTTATGAAAAATTAAAAAGTGAAATTGTAGTTTAGTAAATATATTATATTTTAATAAACTTTTTAAATTAATATTAGATTCAAATATATACATAAATATTTTGTATGTGAACAACATCAATAACCCGCTTCGGCTGGTTTTTTATTAAAAATCTAACAATTCAGGTTTGATTTGTAGCGCTTCGGCAATTTTAATCCGTGTTGCTTTTCTCAACTTTTGGCTTTTTTCATATTGAGAATAAGCCGATTGACTAATACCTATTTTATTCGCAACTTCAACTTGAGATAGCTTTAAATATTCACGCCATGCTTGTGCTGGAGAATAGTTATTATCAAAAACCATGTTAACAACTTCGTTTGGTACGCCCGTTTCAATATCGATTGTTTTATTAATTATTATTTTTATGATTAACCTCAATATAAGCATTATATAAGTTTTAGTAAAAATATAAATAATTATAATTGATAACCATAGTTGACACTCTAACAGTGTAAGATATAATAGTTTTAAATTAAAACAGGAATAAAGCATGATTACTGTAAGTTATACACCGCAAATGGAAAAATGGTTGAAGTCGCTTAAAGATAAAACTGCAGCAGCTAAAATTAAAGTTCGAATTCGTCGCATGCAAGAAGGTAATTTTGGTGATGTTAAGCCTGTAGGCAGCGGTGTATCAGAAATGCGTATTCACTGTGGAAAAGGGTATAGGGTTTATTTTGTTAACCGCAATAATGAAATTGTTATTTTATTGTGTGGCGGTGACAAGGATACACAACAAACAGATATTAAAATTGCTAAAGAATTAGCAAATAAATGGGGTTAATTATGACTACAAAACTAAAAACTTTTGATGTGGTTGATTTTTTAAATACTGATGAAGAAATGCAAGAATATTTAAATGCCGCAATAGAAGAAGGAGACCCTAAATTTTTATTTATTGCGCTTGGTGATATAGCTAGAGCTAAAAACATCAGTCAGCTTTCACGTGATACAGGTATAAGCCGTGAGGGTATTTATAAAGCGTTATCAGGTGAGGGGAATCCTACTTTTAATACAATCTTTAAAATTGTTCAAGCATTAGGTTTGCAAATGCAGTTTTCCTCACAAAAACATGCTGATTGTTGTTAACTGAGTATGGAAAATCTAATGTAGATATACAAAATAAAATCAAACCTAAAGCTCGCAATTGCGGGCTTTTTTTATGTCTGGAGAAAACTATGGAAACATTTTATTGGAGACCGCAAAACAGCTCCACGATTTCAGTATCACCGAAAGTGAAGGTAATTAAGTTCGGTGATGGCTATGAGCAACGCATTCGGGACGGTATTAACAACGATCTGCGCTCATACAACGTAACATTTGTTGGATTATCAGAAGATATCAGCTTGATTGATGATTTTCTTAGCCGACACAATGCGGTTAAAGCCTTTTTATGGCGAGAGACTAATACTCACAAAACTATCAAAGTGGTCTGTCGTTCGTGGACTTCAACGCATGACGGCATGACTAAAACAATTAGCGCCACATTCGAGGAGGTAGTCGCATGATCCCCAAAAAAATGCTGCTTGATATTACGAAAATAGCACAAGATACGATTATTGATTTGTACGAAGTTGATTTAACGAAAATCGTGGGTAATAAAACAATATTCCGATTTCATAACGGATTAAATGAGCTTCGGCGACCAATTACATGGCAAGGCAATATCTATGAGCCATACCCTATTAAAGTAGAGGGTTTTCAAAAAAACGGGCAGGGCACTAGTAACCGTCCAACCATGAGCGTTAGCAATGCCATGGGCTTTATTACAGGCTTAATTGCTGATTTTGATGGTTTACTTGGCGCAGTTGTCACACGCCACGAAGTGCCAGTTAAATACTTAGACGCTGTTAACTTCGAGAACGGCAATCAATATGCTGATCCGTTTTGCGAAATCATCTCAAATTATGTGATTGAGCAGGTAAAGCAACAAAATTCAATGGTGGTTACGTTTGAATTAGCATTGCCGTGTGAATCAGATGGGGCATTAATTCCTGCTCGTGTTATTATCGCTAATACCTGTAGCTGGATATATCGTTCGTCAGAGTGTGGTTACACTGGTGGACCTGTAGCTGATGAATTTGATAAACCGACAAACGACATCACAAAAGATAAATGTAGCCGTTGTTTAACTGGCTGTAAATTACGATTTGGACAACACGGTATTCTTCCATTCGGCGGTTTTCCAACTGCTGCAAAACTCTCTTAAATAATCATGAAAAATCAAATACTCAATCACGCTAAACAATGCGGTGAGGCTGAGTGCTGCGGATTTGTTATTGATAATAAATCCTATCTGCCATGCAACAACATCTCACCCACACCAACCGAAACATTCGAAATAGCAACCGAGGATTGGATAGACGCAGAACAAAAAGGGGAGATAACTGCTGTAGTTCACTCTCACCCCGACGGTTTATCGATACTCAGCCAAGCCGACCAGTTTTATCAGCAACAAACGGGAGTAGATTGGTGGCTAGTTTGTGATAACCAAATTCATAAGTTCAGGTATATCAAGCCACTGCTTGGTCGTGAATTTAATCACGGTGAGACCGATTGTTTAACACTAGTACGAGATGCGTACATGTTAGCAGGTATCGATTTGCCCGATTACGAACGCCAAAACGATTGGTGGCATAACGGGCAAAATCTCTACTTAGAATTATTGCCTAAAAATGAGTTTGAACAAGTTAAGGACATCCAAGAGGGCGATGTCATATTAGTTTGTCTTGGCTCAACAACACCAAATCACGCCGCCATTTATATCGGCAATCAATTCATTCTACATCATTGCCCAAAACGGCTATCAAAACGCGATTTCTATAGCGGTTTTTGGCGAAACTACACTCATTCAATCTGGAGGCATAAAAAATGGCAATCATTCGCTTTTACGGCAATCTTAAACAATATGGCGATAAGTTCAATATGAGCGTTGAAACAGCAGCGGAAGCATTGAACGGCTTGTACTGCCAAATTAAAGGCTTGAAAAAGCAAATCATGGACGGCTATTTTCGGGTTCGTATTAACGGCGTAGATATGAACGAGGACAATTTACAGTTTGGTCTACACAGCCGAATCCCACAAAATGCCGTTATTCATATTGTACCCAAAACAGAGGGTGCAAAAGGTGGAGCATTCAGCTTTATCGCTGGCGCGGTGATGTTTGTTGTTGGGGCTTTCTTGTATTGGACACCTGCAGGTTATCCATTAATGGCAGCAGGCTTGGGCTTAATGATTGGCGGTGTGGCCATGATGCTAACCAAACTCCCAAAAACCGACAAATCAGCAGATGGCGGCACAAATAAAAACACCTATTTTTCTAATCTGGACAACACAATAGCGCAGGGCGCACCTGTGCCACTTTGCTACGGATTAACAAAAATAGGCTCTAAAGTTTTATCACAAGGGTTGGATACAATAGATGGGTAAAGGTTCAAAAAAGGCAAAAACGCCTAGCGAAGCTCGTGACAATCTTAAGTCACATCAACAGTTAAGTATTATTGATTTGCTGTGTGAAGGACAAATAGAAGGTCCATCAAATGGACTACAGAGCGTTTTTTTAAACGATACACCAATTCAAGCGCCCGACGGTTCGTACAATTTCAACGGCGTTAATGTTGAATGGACGGCAGGCATTCAGGCTCAATCACCGCTTGAGGGCTTTCCTGCAACCGAAAATGAAGTGCCTGTTAATTTGGAAGTAAAAGCAACAACGCCAATCGTGCGTACGATTACCGACCCAAATATTGACAGAGTGCGGATTACGGTTGGGGTGCAGTCGTTAAGCTCAACGGATAACAAAGGCAATATCAACCGAACATCGGTATCAATGGAAATTCAAATTGGCGTGGGCAGTATATGGAAAACGGTAAAAACGGTTGATTTAATTGATAAAAAAACACGCTCACAATATTTAACATCAGTTATTTTAGACGATTTACCACCGAAACCGTTTAATATTCGTGTAGTTCGCAGAACGCCAGATAGTACATCATCATTATTAGTCAATAACACACTATGGAGTTCGTACACTGAAATCTACGATACTAAATTTTCATATCCGAATACGGCCGTTGTTGGCTTGAAGTTTGATTCATCGCAGTTCAGCGGTGTGCCTCGCCGTAATTATCTTATTAAAGGGATGATAGTTAAAGTACCTGACAATTACACTCCCGAAACGAGAGAGTATAAAGGCTTTTGGTCAGGTAATTTTAAATTGGCTTGGACCAATAATCCTGCGTGGATATTTTACGACATACTAACTAACACACGTTACGGTATGGGTAATCGAATTGGCCAATTCGGTGTTGATAAATTTGCGCTATACACGATTGCACAATATTGTGACCAGTTAGTCGATGACGGTTTCGGCGGCAAAGAACCAAGGTTTACTTGTAACTGTTATATCACAGAGCAACGACAAGCGTACGATGTTATTCACGACCTGTGTTCAATATTCCGAGCTATGCCAATCTGGGACGGCACGCAGTATACAGCAGTGATGGATAGACCAAGTGACCCTGTAGCAATTTATGCAAATGCTAATGTTGTGGATGGGCAGTTCAACTACACATCAGCAGCACAAAAATCACGGCATACTGCTGTGCATGTGCGTTATATTGACCCAAATAATAATTGGGAACCAACGACTGAGTACGTTGCAGATGATGATTTAATTAAACGGTTTGGCTTAAATGTAGCTCAAGTTGACGCATTCGGTTGCACGTCGAGAGGACAGGCTCATCGAGTAGGAAAATGGTTGATTCAAACCGAAAAATTAGAAACACAAACGGTAACATTTTCAGTAGGTCGTGAGGGCATCCGTCATTTACCGGGTGATATTATTGGTATTGCGGATAATGATTTCACAGGAACTACAATCGGCGGGCGAATTTTAGCAGTAAATGATAGCACGATTACCTTAGATCGTGACATTGATATTAAAAATCTGAAAAATGCGTATTTGAGCGTAACAGATACAAATATGCTGCTACAAAAAGTAAAAATTCAGGCACAGATTAAACCCAATCAAATTGTTTTAGTTAGCAGCGTTAGTGTCGATGAGTATTCTGTCTGGGGCTTATATGACAATAAAATCAAACCACGCTTGTTCAAAGCAATAACAATCGCTGAAAACAGCGACGGCACTTACTCAATCACTGCGCTACAACATGAGCCACAAAAAGAAGCGATTGTTGATAACGGGGCTAAATTTGAGGTAGAAAGCGGTGCTATTTTTGGCTGGTCGATTCCACCCGTTGAGCAACTACAGGCCGAAGTCATTCCCGAATCTGATTTATATCAAGCTCGCTTATCATGGTCTACACCGAGAACAATTCAAAACTTGAAGTTTGAAGTAAAAGTGTACCGTGATGATAAATTAATTAACCGTGAAACTGTTAATGATACTGAATATTATTTATCAGACCTGCAACAGGGCAAGTTTAGCGCAACGGTGAGAGGGGTAGCAGAAGACGGACGATTGGGCGATGAAACCACGATTGCATTTTCTATTTTACCACCGTCTAAACCATCAGGTTTAGTACTAACACCAAGCGCATTCAATGTCGCTATTCGCCCAGTAATGACAGCGGTGTCTAGCTTGGGTACACAATTCGAATTTTATAAAGGCACAACAAAAGCCGAGGTTGAATCGAAGCGTAATTATCTTGGCCGAGCGATGTCACTTACCGATGTTGATTGTCTGCCTGATACCGAATATTGGTACGGTGTAAACGCAATTAATGTTGTTGGTCGTTCAGAGATGTTTATCGCTAATACCAAGACGTTAATTGCAGAAAATGGCGCAGGGGGATTATTTAGAATTCAAACGCAAGACGGCAAATTCCCGACAAATAACGATGATGCTACTCAAATGTTTTATCGTGAGTTTGGTTTTTATCCAGCCAGAGATACTACGCTGATCGTTTACTCGCTAGATGGCTCAGGCAAGGTAGCACATTCAGAAGCAAGAATGTATAACGGCGCTTATTGGGTTGAACCTGCTATGTTTTTGGATGGTGATTTAATCGCTACTGGCACAATGCGAGGCGATAGATTAATTGCTGGCACTGAAATCAGAGCACCTCAAATTGCTGGAGGCAGGATGGTTGCGGGTAATGTTATCAGTGCAGGTAATCCGCCTGCTTTTGAACTGCTTGAGGACGGTACATTAAACGCAAGACGGGCTAATATTTCAGGTAACATTTATGCAAGTTCAGGGCAATTAAATAATGTTGTGATTAATGAGAATTGTCAGATAAAAGGCACGTTAAACGTTGGACAGATTAAAGGCAACATACTCTCAGCCAAAAACTACGTTCGTGATGCTTATTTGAGCTTTGGATTTAATCCTCCGCTAAATTCGGCGCACATAATGACAGTTGAGGGGAATGGATGCTGGCAAACTCTTTGCTTTGTTGGAACAACAGGAGTTGAATGCAAGAACGGCAATGTATCTGAAGTGACGTTACAATTTTTATTTAACAATCAATTCTCTTTTAATATTAATCATTTAATTAATAACGGAAAAATAGATAATCTATGTTTGCCAGTTCCTCCTTTCCCTGCGGGAAGTCGAGTTGATATTCAATTAATTGGTGAACGCAATAAATATTCAAGAATGACTCAATGTATAGTTTCGTTCAATTCGTTAGCTCTGTTAATGAACAATTCAAATGGATTTCTCGATTAATTAACAATCTATTAGGAAAAACCGCTTAGTTGCGGTTTTTTATTATCTGGAGAAAATTATGGCAAAAATATCAGGTATTTTAACTGATGGTGCAGGACAAATTATTAACAATTGCACTATCGAGTTATACGCAAAAAAAACAACAAACAAAGTGTTAACACAAACGCAAGCGTTTCAAGTCGCAGACAACGGCAGTTACATGATGAACGTGTTGCCGTGTGATTACGATGTGAAGCTGATTATAAACGGATTTCCGCCGAAACGTCTTGGTACAATTCAGGTGTTTTCTGACTCAAAAGATGGCTCATTAAATGATTTTTTACTGAATCCGTTGGAGAGTGAAATTACGCCAGAAGTGTTGCAACAAGTTGTTAACGCTCGCAATGCAGCAAAAAAATCGGCTGATGATGCTAAAAAATTCGCATCGACAATTGATACATCTCAGCTATTGAAAAAATCGGGTGATGAAATGACGGGGCAATTACGTATGTCTGCTGAGTCGGCAGGTATTAAATTTAAATATGTAGATAGTAATAACGAGTTTGTATTACGTACGCTGAGTAATAGCTTGTCATTTATTTTTTACGATGAGCAAATAGAAAAATGGTCAACAAAATTAGCATATATAACAGATAAAAAACAATGGTGTTTTCTAGATGTTGATGATGTAACAATTAATAATAAATCAGTGTTAAAAACGGGTGACGCAGTACAGTTGTTTGGTGATTTAGCGAATACAAACATAAACAACCTGACTGGCTTTAACGAAGGCATTTATTTTCAAGGTAAAAACGTTCAAGCCACATCTGAAAACAACTATCCTATTAATGAAGCTGGCACATTACAAGTTTTAAAAAATGGTGCAGACGGAGCTGGTTGCTGTCAAATCTACACTGCTTACAGAAATGCTCGGCAGTTTATTAGAAACTATCGCGGAGGATCTAAGTCATGGGAACCTTGGATTGAACAAATCACAACAGCGAATGTTGATAATTTTTTGCCAGTTGGGATACCTCAGCCATGGCCAACAGCTACACCGCCAGCAGGTTGGTTAAAATGCAACGGATGGAAATTTGATAAAAATAAATATCCGAAATTAGCTAACGCATACCCATCTGGTTTTTTGCCAGAGATGAGAGGTGAGACAATTCGTGGCTGGGATGACGGGCGAGGAGTAGATCCGGGAAGACAAATCTTGAGTTGGCAGGGTGATGCAATTAGAAATATTTGGGGTGAAATATCACCGATTTCCGAGACGTTTGCATCAGAACCAACAGCAACAGGCGCATTTAAATATTTTGAAAAGCACGCGGGTCACACCCCCACAAGCGTCGATAGAGGCAGTGTCGGCGGCGTTGTATTTGATGCATCAAATATAGTCCCAACAGCTAACGAAAACAGAGTACGCAGTGTAGCGTTTTTATATATAGTTAAAGCAGAGTAGGAGATTTATAATGAAATATCAATTAACACCGAAAGTTGCACAGTTTGACAAAGACGGTTTTGTAACAACTGAGGGCTGGGCATTAATTTATAACACAGATCTGAAAACAGGTGAATTTATCAATGCTACATACGAATACGTTGTTGTCGGTATTGGTTTACCCGAACATGCGTGTTTAGACGCCCCAAAACCGATTGAGGGCGGTAAAGCAATTGTTAGAGTTGGTGACAAATGGACATACCCAAGCGATCATCGTGGCAAGAAAATCTATTTAACTGAAACAGGTGTAGAATCAACAGTAACAGAAATCGGCGATATTCCCGCAGATTACACGCTGTTAAAGCCGTCAAGCGAATTTGACACATGGAACGGTGAAGAATGGGTATTAGACAAAGAAAAACAACATCATTATTATGTCATGTTAGCATCAGTGCAAAAAAAACAGCTATTAAGCGAAGCTAGCTCACAGATTGATTATCTACAAGATGCAATCGACACAGAAATAGTAACTGATGAAGAAAAAGCATTGTATGCGACGTGGAAAAAATATCGTGCGTTATTAAATCGTATTGATGTTGATGCTGCGCCAGAAATTGATTGGCCAGAAAAACCATAGCAAAAATCAATTAGTCTGGATAATTGTATTTGTTTTTTGCGTATAAACAGTGCAGTTATCTGGAATATCTTTATTTACAAATGACATTGCACCAATTTTTACATTATTACCTATTTTTATTTCACCACCCAAAATAACGGAGTTTGAGCCAATATAAACATTATCGCCCATAATAATATGCATGTGCCCATGACCATAGCCTATGGTAACATTCTGATGAATAAATAAATTTTCACCAATTGTTACATTTTCTCCAATTGTTATTGAATAAGGATGTGGGAAATGTAGATTTTTACCTATTTTTGCACCGAGATGAATATCGATTTTAAATTTATATACTAATCTTTTTTGAATATTCCAAGCGATTTCCTTTTGTTTTTTATTTCCATGCATATACATTTCATGAGCTAAACGCCACCAAAATAGGTATTTTTTATGTGTTGAATTTATTCTGATATGTGATATTAAAATACGGTAAATAGATACCCTTTTACGTCTAGTAAATTCTGCTTGCCAACACTCTTTCAAATGCGTCAAATCGTGAGTCATTAAAAATTTAATTATATGTATGTATTTCATAGGACTATTCGATTTAATTAGATAATTGAGATATTAACAAACACACTATCAATCTTCAACTTGCAATATTCAACAGCGTCTTCTAACATCACAAAATCGGCGATACCATATAGTGTTTTCTGCGTTTGATATAGCACAAAATTGTTCTCGTCGTCGCTGTTGATAATGTAGCATTCGCCCGTAATTTCATTTTCGAAGTCTTCGGGCGTTTGACGTATGTAAATTGGTAGTGTGTAGTTTATTGTTATCATGATAAGTAAAGTTAGATTTTTGGGGGTATTTTATATTGATTGTATTTTGATGTAAAATTTTGGAAGGTCGGCTGTAAGATAGTGTGACCATTTTGTGACACAAATATTTATTAATATATACTAAAATCTATTAAAATCTACTAATTGAAATCATGGCTAGCCCTTGTTGTTTCTAGTGTTGTTAAGGTTTTTCAATTAATATATTTTAGTATATTAAGGCACTTCTAAGCCGTAGGTCACAGGTTCGAATCCTGTAGGGGACGCCATTAAAATCAACAATTTAAATCAATTTCTAATATTTATTTTAGAATAGAATTCAACTTAATTATTATGAAAAGAGATCATGCATTTCTAATTGAATTATTGGATACATTTACAAGTAACCGTGTATTTCGCCAAAAATTAAAGATAATTGATAAACAGAATATTAGAGGATGGGAGACATGGTTACAAATTGAGTTTTCGTATTTCCTAACTGAGTTAGAAGACAATATTGAATGGTACAGAGAGTTGAGATGTTTACCTGACAAACGATATGCAGCTATGAAAAATCGGTGTAGCATTATCCCGGATTTTGTTGTGAGAAAAAAAGGTTGGTCACAAAATTATTTTTTATTTATTGAATTTAAACAGAATGCTTCTCCTTCTGATTGTATAAAAAATATGTTTCTTGATTTAAAAAAAATACTTAGTATAAGAAAAAATGAAAATATTGATGTTAGATCTTATTGGTGTGTCGGATTTACTAGGAGTAAAGATATTCAAGAACTAAAAGAAAAAATACTTAAGTATAATGATGATTGTTATGATGGTTATTATGATATTGAGCAATACTTAACTATCAAAAGAATAGGGCGGACACCTTATAGCACGATAACGTTTTAATTCAAACTATAGAACTTCAGCAGTTCAACAATAATGTTTAATTTGTTACGAGCGAAACCCATTATCAGGTCATAAGCTTTCCTGTATTTAGGCTTTATAAAAGTGCGTTTAGTTGTTATGCCAAGTCTTTTTTTACCCCTGTTATCAAAATCGGTATGTACCTCACCCGCAATAATTTGGAATAAGCAAGAAAGGTTACCGAAGAATGGTTCAATGATCTGGCAATTTGACATAAACAGTTCGCTTTGTTATATGCTTTTTCAATTTAAACTATATCATTGGTTTAAATTAGAATTTTGGTGGTATGTATAATCAATCTTTTGGGCAGAACAGATATAGCATTTGAATGCATAGAATTTAAGTCCACTAAAATAGTTGGGCTCTTTGCTATCCATATGTGAGTAATTTTATGAGAACAAGAGCATATAGAAGACATCAATTTAAACAATGCCTAGACAACAGAAAGCATGATTTTTATTCAGGAAATTCTAGGAAGAAACTTAAAAACACATGACAACATCAGCACCTTGCTCTTGTTGAATATGTGGCAGTCCAAGGCGTTATCTTAACGAGTTAACATTGCCAGAACATATTTTTAAGGCCTTTTTCTTATTATAGTGTTCGTTAATTTCAATCCTTGTTAACGTCATATAAACACTTTGATTTATTAAATAATAGTAAATCCTATAATTTATGCTTATATAATATTGATTGATATAAGGTTCCATCTGTATGTAATAAGAACCTTTAATAATACAATTCAGCAAATTATTGATTTTGTGTTACAATTATCAGATAAAGAAGTTCAGCTAAAAGAATGAAAAAATAGCGCGTTATTAAATCGCATTGTTCTAGATGCTGAACCTGAAATTGAATAGTCAGAAAAGCCACAGTAATAATCAAACATTCCGTATGATTGTAGCTGTTTTTTGTGTATAAGCAGTGCTGTTATCTGGAATATCTTTATTTATAAATGACATTGCGCCGATTTTTACATTATTACCTATTTTTATTTTGCCACCTAATATAACGGAATTGGCGCCAACCGAAACATTATCACCAATAATTATCTCAATAGGTTCACTCGCGCCACCAATTGTTATATTTTGAAGAATGTAACAATTTTCACTTATTACAGTGTTTTTTGTTATTGTTATACAGTACGGATGGGCTAATATTAAATTTTTACCAATTATTGTTCCTAGCTCTATATCAATTTTAAATCTATATATTAATTTTTTTTGTATTTTCCGTGCGATTTCTTTTTGTTTTTTATTTCCGCATATATACATTTCATTAGCTAAACGCCACCAAAATAAATACTTTTTTTATTACATATTGGTTTAACGAATAATTTTAATAATTGATAGAAGTTTATTTTTTTATTATTTGTCGCTTCTATTGACCAATATTCTTTCAAATGCGTCAAATCGTGAGTCATTAAAAATTTAATTATATGTATGTATTTCATAGTACTACTCAATTTAATTTGATAACTTAGATATTAACAAACGACACTATCAATCTTCAAGTTACACTATTCAATAGCATCATGTAGCACCACAAATCGGCAATTAGTTATGTAAATTGGTCGCAAATATGAGTTGGATCTTCGTTTATTATTTTAATAATGTTTTATTAATTTTAATCTTGTAATGGATGCTATTTTATTCCAATATTGTCAATTTAAATATTAAATCTTGGTTATATTTTTTTACAAAATGGTGTTAACAAACGAATTGTCAAGTCGGAAAAAATATAATTTTATACAGAATATAAATTCTTTCTTTAAGGTTAAATTTACATTATCTTTAATTTCTCTTTTAGAAATAATAAGGGTATATGATGCATAAATTTATAAAATTAACCGCTTTTATTGTGGCTATACTCTTAATTGTATCGTGTACACAAAAAAACATTTCGAAAAAATAAGTAAGGTAATAAATGAAAAAGTAGGTAAGAAAGCCAAATCGGAATTTTTAGCTAAAAACTTTTTTATTCAGAGATTAAACCGAAAGGAAATCAACAAAAGCACGAATAACAGTTATTTAAGTTGGAGCAAATGATTTTAACGTACGAGGTTTGGTTATATTTGATCAAATAAAAAATATGAATCTGAATATTTAGTTCCTTATCGCTTTGGTGATGACGGTTTTGTGCCCGTCACCTCAGGTATTCATGGGATGATGTTCCAAATGATTATGTTAACCCTTTAAATCAAATTAATATTGTGCCAAATAAAGCATTTATTTTTAATGTGTCTGTCGATACATATATTATAGTCGAAACTGGTTGGTTTCATCACGGTTATACAGAATTAGTTAGTTGTAAATGGAATGGCAAAAAAATAGTATTTATACCTAAAAAAGATAAAGATTATTTGTCATCTATCGGCGCTAACCCAACAAAGAATAAGAAAAAATTCCTTTGTATATTTAAGTTACAGGAGTGAGATAAAAAGACACAAGAATATAAAAAAACGCCTTTTATTCTTTTCCTTGAAAAACAATAAGATTAATAATTATTTCAAACCGCTTAAATGTTGTTTTTTATTTCCTAATTTTAGGTAAAAGAGTATTTTGAATTACTATGATTTTGTAAAATTAGTTTAGTTAAGATGCTAATTTTATTTCAAGAATAAAATAATCAACCAATTGAATTTTCAAATAAAAATTAACGGTATGGTTATTACATAACATGTTTATCATTAAATAATTTTGATTTCTTGTGCAACAATAATAACTTTTTTTTATTATAAAATTACTTTAGAACACGTTATATTATTGCCTTAAATAAAAAAGGAAAGATTAAACATGAAGAATTTATTAAAAAAATTAGTTATTTTCGGTTGTTTAAGCTTGCCAATGGCAAGTTATTCTGCGTTACCTGAATCGATTAAAGTTGGTTCGGATACGTCCTATGCGCCTTTTGATTTTATTGATGCTAATGGTGAAGTTACTGGATTCAACATTGAAATCACGAAAGCATTGTGTGAAAAGATCAATATTAAATGTACTTTTCAATCGACCGACTTCGATGCGTTGATCCCGTCGTTATTATCAAGAAAGATTGATATTATCTCGTCTTCGCTAATGATGACCAAAAAACGTAAAAAACAGATCGCTTTTTCTGACGAAATCTTTATGACTTATTCACGTTTGATTGTTAAAGAGGGTACTAATTTAATGCCTAATGCTGAGTCATTGAAAGGTAAGCGTGTTGGTGTTGAGCAAGGTACATCGCAAGAGCATTTTGCCAACGAGATGTGGCGTCCGAACGGTGTAGTTATTGTGCCTTATCAAAATCAGTTACAAGTATTTTCTGATCTAGTGGCAGGTCGTTTAGATGCGGCATTGCAAGATGAAGTCACTGGCAGTTATGCCTTTTTAAAACAGCCACAAGGTAAAGGTTTTATTTTTGCTGGGGATGCTCTAACCGATGTGAACTACTTTGATGTCGGAGTGGGGATTGGTTTTCGTAAAAATGATAATGAGTTGCGCGAGGCCTTTAACCTAGCTTTAAAAGACCTTTTAGCTGATGGCACCTACCAAAAAATCAACAATAAGTATTTTGATTTTAATGTGTACGGTAATAAAAAATAAACCATGCAGGGGTATATTTCTTTAATTTGTCAAGGTGCATGGTTGACTATTATTTTAGCATTGACATCGCTACTACTGTCCATGATACTTGGTATTGTTTGTGCATTAGGTAAGCTGAGTCATTCAAAAGTATGTAATGTGCTTTGTCAGGCTTATACATCGTTAATTCGAGGTGTACCCGATTTAGTGTTGATGATGCTAATCTTTTTTGGCTTGCAGTTTTTGGTTAATAATATAACTGATTATTTTAACGCTTCTTTTATTGAAGTTGATCCTTTAATCGCTGGTATTATTACGTTAGGCTTTATTTATGGGGCATATTTTACCGAAACTTTTAGAGGAGCTTATCTTGCGGTTTCTAGAAACACCTTAGCGGCAGCAACAGCGCTTGGTTTAAGTAAAGTGCAAGTATTTGAGTATATAATGTTTCCTTTAATGATGCGCTTTGCCCTGCCAGGTATTGCTAATAATTGGTTAGTGGTGTTAAAAGCTACAGCATTAGTGTCGTTATTGGGGTTGTCGGATTTAGTCAAAGCTACTAAAAATGCAGGCGAAGCTCTGTACCAACCTTTGTTATTTGCTTTGATTGCTGGGGCGTTTTATCTGTTTTTTACGTCAATATCTAATATCATTTTATGGTGGCTTGAACGGCATTATTCTATTGGCATTACAAAAACTAAGTTATAAGAACTCATGTTAGAAATTATTCAACAATATTGGCAATCACTATTATGGACCGATGGTTATAATATCACTGGTCTTGCGATGACGCTGTGGATTTTGATTTTATCGGTTTTAATGGGGGGGATTTTGTCACTAGCGTTAGCGGTAGGGCGAAACTCGCAAAATAAACTGATTAAATTACCTATTTGGCTATTTACTTATATTTTTCGAGGTACGCCTTTATATGTGCAGTTATTGATTATTTATACTGGCATATATACCTTAAGTGTGGTTAAAAATAATACTTGGTTAGGTTTTTTTTTTCAAAGTGGTTTAAATTGTACGGTGTTAGCTTTCACCTTAAACACTTGCGCCTATACTACTGAGGTTTTTGCTGGTGCCATGCGGAATGTACCAAATGGCGAAATTCAAGCCGCAACAGCACTTGGTTTTAATCGTTTTCAACTCTATCGTTATATCATTTTTCCAAGAGCATTTCGTATTGCATTGCCAGCTTATAGTAACGAGGTCATTTTTATGTTGCATTCAACTGCACTGGCTTTTACTGTTACTGTGCCAGATGTGATGAAGATTGCGCGCGATATTTATGCCGAAACCTATCAACCTTTTCATGCCTTTGGTATTGCAGCAGTGATTTATCTTTGTGTGAGCTTTATGTTAATTTTTGGTTTTAAAAAATTGGAGCAACGTTATTTGGCTTTTCAGCAAGCTAATAAGCAAGACAATTAATAATTTGATTTAAGCATCAGATGGTTTTGTAATTCATTTATAATTTTATTGGTTTTTCCAAATAAAAAATCCGACAATTGCGATAACATTTGCCGGATTTTTATTGATTTGTCAAAACATTAATTTATTGGATAAAATTCGCTTGTAGAGTCACTATTGTTGTCATCATCGTTATCATGGTGACTTGAGCCAGGTAATGCTCTAGCTCGTTCGATAGGAACATAACTGCCGCTAGGCGTTTCTACTTGGCACTCACCTAAAAAGATAGAATATTTTGTGTTAGCTCGCATACTCTCACCTCTAAAATAACAGTGAGCTGCATTGTATAAATCAACTCGACAAAGTAGTGCAATACCTAACCAAACAACTAATACCGCTAAAGCGATCCATTTCAAATGTTTCCAAATAAAAGACCAAAAACCAATTCCTCTAAAACGGCAATATCCAGAAACGAGTAATATAACTGCAATAAACCCTAAAAATTCGTATAACCAAAATAGCCACATAGTCATCTCCCACACGTTAGTTAATTGCTATTTTATACTAACTTTGCTTATACTTCTATATACTTGCGTATATGCGTTTACTCACATCCAGGATCCGTTACGAATAATACCAACAGCTAGTCCTTCAATGGCAAAATTTTGATGTTCTAAATCGACTTTGATTGGTGAAAATTCGACATTTTCGGCAATAAGGTATACATGTTTTCCCTTACGTGATAAACGTTTAACCGTAACTTCGTCATCAATACGAGCAACCACAACTTGCCCGTTTTTAACATCTTGGGTTTTATGTACAGCCAACAAGTCGCCGTCAAATATACCAATATCTTTCATTGACATACCTTGTACTCTTAATAAAAAGTCTGCGCGAGGTTTAAATAGTGAAGGATCAACTTGGTAATGGCTTTCGATATGCTCTTGCGCTAATATTGGTGATCCAGCCGCGACTAGCCCAATGAGTGGTAAACCTTCTAGTTCATTTTGCTCAATAGGCGTTTCAAGTAAAAGGCGAATACCACGTGATGAGCCGGCGATCATTTCAATTGCACCTTTTTTAGCTAAAGCTTTCAGATGTTCTTCGGCTGCGTTGGCGGATCGAAAACCCAATTTCTGGGCAATTTCAGCACGTGTAGGTGGCATACCAGTAGTTTGAATGTTATCTTTTATTAAATCATAAATTTGTTGTTGGCGCTCAGTTAACGGTCTCATTACATATTCCTGTTTTTATATACAGATACATGTGATTATATACAGCTAATAATATAAAACAACTGTTTTATTTAATTTATTTTTCAATTGGAGGTAAATTTTTGGGGGGATTGTTGTTATTATGTGCTAATTTTGTGAATTATTGTGGAAATGCAATAGTTAAATAACAACTGAATCTTTCTCCTTATTAGTATTATTTAATCAAATGACATATATGCTATAATAAAGCAATTTTTGTTGGATTGGAATTTGCCTTATGCCTTATGTTGTTGCGCTCAGTGGAGGTATTGCCAGTGGCAAAAGCACTATCACTGATTTGTTTGGTAGATTAGGTGTACCTATTATTGATGCAGATATTATTGCAAGGCAAGTTGTGCAAATAGGGAGTTATGCATTTAATCAAATTGTTAAGCATTTCAGCCAAGAAATTTTACTTACTAATGGCGAACTTGATCGTAGTCAACTTCGCGAGATTATTTTTAATAATGATCATGAAAGGCTTTGGCTTAATGATTTATTGCATCCAATCATTAAGCAAGAAACTCAAAAACAAATTGCTATGCAAAAAAGTACAACCTATCTAATTTGGGTTGTGCCATTATTGATTGAAAATAACCTGCATACTTTAGCTGATCGTGTGCTGATAATTGATACTCCTGTTTCACTACAATTGGCACGATTAGTAAAAAGGGATAATATTAGTGAGTCATTAGCTGAAAAGATGATACTGTCACAAGTATCTTTAAAAAAACGTTTATCTTATGCTGATGATATTATAGTTAATGACGGTAATTTATCGTCGCTAACAACACAAGTTAATCTACTGCATCAACAATACTTAGATAGCTTTAAAAAGTAAGATTTAGAATAGATGAATAATATTATTTTTGAACACCCATTAAATGAAAAAATGCGCACTTGGCTTCGTGTTGAATTTTTATTAAATCAATTAAATACACATTGTCATTTTAATGACAAGAATGCGTTGATTTTTTTTCATGCATTGTCCGAGTTGTTAGAGATTATTGAACGTAATGATATTAAAGGCGATTTAGTTAAAGATCTTGAATCGCAAAAACAAAAGTTAATCTTGTGGCTAAATATCGATGGAGTGGATCATGATTTACTCAATGACCTGATCCACCAATTTGATGATTTTATCACCCAATTTAACGCAATTGAGCGCTTAGGACGACCATTAAAAGATGATCGATTTATTACTGCCATCCGTCAACGTTTAATGATTCCAGGGGGATGTTGTAGTTTTGATTTGCCTTCGTTTCATTTATGGCTCAAAATTTCGCAAGAAAGGCGATATAGTCAAATAGAAAATTGGTTACAACACTTATCTGTACTTGATAAATCGCTAACATTTTATATGCAATTAATCAGACAGTTAGGTGAATTTAAACCGTTTGTTTATACCAATAACTTTTTTCAAGAAACCAATGGTGATGTTAATTTGCTTCGTATTCGGATTTCGTTAGATAAAAATGTATATCCTCAAGTATCTGGTCATTTGTCGCGTTATAGTATTCGCTTTTTAGCACTTGAGAATTACGATAACGTCAATACTAATGAAATTGCATTTGAATTAGCCTGTTGTTGATCGAATACTGTTATTAAAAAAGAGTTGAAATGAATAAAAATATTACGTTTGTTAAGTGCCCAACTTGTCAAAAAGAAGTTGAATGGAGACAAACAAGTCTTTATCGTCCATTTTGTAGTAAGCGTTGCCAGCTTATCGATTTAGGTGATTGGGCAACTGAAGAACATCGCATTCCCGATAAAGATATAACAGAGCAAGATCTTTGGAGTGAACAAGATCTTGCCGATTTTTTAGGTAGACATTAATGAAGATCCTTGGTATTGAAACTTCATGTGATGAAACTGGCATTGCCGTTTATGATGATGTCAACGGTTTAATTGCAAATCAGCTTTATTCACAAATTAAATTACATGCTGATTATGGTGGGGTGGTACCAGAGCTGGCATCGCGCGATCATATTCGTAAAACTGTACCATTGATTCAAGCAGCTTTAAAACAAGCTAATTTAACCGCACAAGATATTGATGGGGTTGCCTATACTGCTGGTCCAGGTTTGATTGGAGCGTTAATGGTAGGTGCATCAATTGGACGATCGCTTGCTTATGCTTGGAATGTGCCAGCTGTTGCTGTGCACCATATGGAAGGGCATTTACTTGCGCCAATGTTAGAAGATAATCCTCCCGAATTCCCATTTGTAGCATTACTGGTATCAGGCGGGCATACGCAATTAATTAAAGTAACTGGTGTTGGACAATATCAATTGATGGGTGAATCAATTGATGATGCGGCAGGTGAAGCTTTTGATAAAACAGCTAAACTACTTGGACTTGATTACCCAGGTGGTGCAAAGTTGTCAAAATTAGCAGAGCTAGGTTGTGACTCGCGCTTCCACTTTCCGAGGCCAATGACAGACAGACCTGGGCTCGATTTTAGTTTTTCAGGTCTTAAAACTGCGGCGGCTAATATCATCCATCAAAATACACATGACCAACTTATTGACATGCAAACAAAAGCAGATATCGCAAGAGCTTTTGAATATGCCTTAGTTGATACGCTTGTTATCAAGTCTCGCCGTGCACTTGAACAAACAGGATTTAAGCGTTTAGTTATTGCGGGCGGTGTCAGTGCCAATAAAACATTACGTCATAAACTTGCACAATTAATGGCGCAACGAAAAGGGCAGGTTTATTATCCAAGAATTGAATTTTGTACTGACAATGGTGCTATGATTGCTTATGCGGGAATGCTCCACTTAAAAGCAGGGCAACATTCTGATTTGACCATCAATGTGAGACCAAGATGGCCTCTTAATGAGCTTAATGTAGGTTAGGGAATTATTTTAGATTTTGCGATAAAAAATAGAAAATAAAAAAGTGGGAATAAGTCCCACTTTTTTATTGAAGCCCAATCAATGCTATTGATTAATAACATTGATATTAGATGATTATTCTTGTGTTTCTGAATCGGTCTTTTCGTTGGCTAATTTTTGGATATTGTGGTTAATGTTGAATAAAACACAAATCAATTCTAAACCAATACGAGTTGAAATAAAGCCAGCAACAAAAGTGATAATACCTGTAAAAAAAGTAAATAAACCAGCTGAAAAACTATAAGCGAATAAAGCAAAACTACCTAAAACCATCGTTAATGAGGTAATTGTAATACAAAATAATGCAATCCAATATACGATAGTGATAAATGTTGGTGTTATCATTCGGTTAAAAAATAAAAAATCTTTAATAGTAAGATCTGAAAATTTAATTTTATTGTTCATTATATTTCCTTTATAAAGGGAGTTAATTTTATTAGTTCTATTTTTTAAATTTGCATATACAGTTATAATTTTTAAAATCTGTAAGCAACAACAATTATAACATAAAATTATTTTGAGATTAACTTATGAAAACTTATATCCCCGGTAAAGATGCTGCTCTTGAAGATTCGATCAACTATTTTCAGCAGCAATTAGCAAAATATGATTTAGAAGTAAAAGAAACTTCTTGGCTAAATCCGGTACCTAATGTGTGGTCAGTGCATATTCAAAATACTAAATGTCCATTGTGCTTTGCTAATGGTAAAGGCGCAAGCAAAAAGGCGGCATTAGCATCGGCTTTAGGAGAGTATTTTGAACGGTTATCAACCAATTACTTTTTTTCAGATTTTTACTTAGGAAAGCAAATAGCGAATGCCGATTTTGTGCATTATCCAAGTGAAAAATGGTTCACTATTCCTGAAGATAATTCCCTACCTAAAGGACTATTATCCAAAGAACTACTTAAGTTTTATGATCCTAATCAGGAATTGAGTGCAACAGATTTAATTGATTTACAATCAAGTAATGGTGATCGAGGTATCTGCGCTTTACCATTTGAACAGCAGTCTGACAAAAAAACTATTTATGTGCCAGTTAATTTAATTGCTAATTTATATGCCTCTAATGGAATGTCAGCCGGTAATACTCGTAATGAGGCTCGAGTACAAGGGTTATCTGAAATTTTTGAGCGTTATACTAAAAATAAGATTATAGCCGAAGGCATTAGCTTACCAATTATCCCAACTGAAGTGATTAACCGTTACCCCACCGTTTTAGCTGCAATTGATGCACTTGAAAATGAAGGATTTCCGCTTTATTGTTTTGATGCTTCATTGGGTGGCGAGTTTCCGGTTATTTGTGTAGTGTTATTTAATCCACAAAATGGAACGTGTTACGCCTCATTTGGCGCGCATCCAAATTTTGGCGTTGCGCTTGAAAGAACAGTAACAGAATTACTACAAGGACGCAGTTTAAAAGATCTTGATGTGTTTTCACCTCCAAGTTTTGATAATGATGATATTGCCGACCTTAGCAATTTAGAAACGCATTTTATTGATTCAAGCGGTTTGATTTCATGGGATCTATTTAATGAGCAAACAGATTACGAATTTGTCGATTGGGACTTTTCCGGTTCAACTGAGCAAGAATTTGCTAATTTGATGGATATTTTTACCCGCCACAATACTGAAGTGTTAATTATGGACTACGAACACCTTGGTGTATATGCTTGCCGAATTCTGGCCGTTGGTATGTCTGAAATTTATCCTCCTGAAGATCTTATAATTGCCAATAGCAATATGGCTATTGGATTACGAAAGCTTATTTTGTCATTACCTTACCAAAAACGTACAGCTAAACAGTACCTAGCAATTATTGAACAGCTTGATGATGAAGGGCTTGATGATTATGCTCGAATTCGAGAACTGCTAGGCATAGCAACAGGTAACGATAATGCTTGGTTAACTCTTCGCGTTGGCGAGTTAAAAGCAATGCTGGCATTGGCAGGTAAAGACTTAATACAAGCACAACAGTGGATTGATTGGACGATTGAAATGAACGAGTCTATATTCACGCCATCACGCAATCATGCTTATCGTTGTTTACAGACATTAGTTAATTTTATTTTACAACGAGACAAAAAACAGTTTAATAACTATCAAGCCGCATTTAATAAAATGTATGGTAAAACCTGTGTTGATGATATGTGGCAATACGCTAATGGTGACAAAACATTTTTTGGTTTAGCTAATTATACGAAAATCGAAAAACAGACCAATAACAATCTAGAACAGTTTGATATGCACCAAAAATTATTAGTTGTATATAATAAATTGCATCAGACAATGTTATAAATTATTAAATTAAATTTTATTTTATTTTATTTTATTTAAATTCCACCGCTGAACACGGTGGAATGGACAATATTATTTAACCTTGCCTTGCAAATTCTCCTGCTTGTCTTACTAACTTTTCACTTGGTGTTACACCAGTATATAAAACAAACTGTTCAAGTGCTTGTATAACAGCAACATCGGCACCTGAAATAATAATTTTATTTAGTTTTTGGGCATATTTTATCATGGGAGTTTCAACGGGAAGGGCAACTACATCAAACACAATATCGGCATTTTTTATCATAGTTGAGGGAAATGCAAGCGCCTCAGAATCAATACCACCAAACATACCAATTGGGGTAACATTAATAATCAATTTTGCTTGGTGTGACAATATTTCTTGCTCATCCTTTACCCATTTATAGCCATATCGTTTGGCTAATGTTTCGCCTTTTTGTTGGTTACGTGCGGCAATAATACCATTTTTAAATCCCGCATCATAAAAAGCTCCGATGACCGCATTAGCCATGCCTCCGCTGCCTTTTAATACAAATGGTGTTGTATTATCAATCTTATTTTCTACAATGAGTTTAGCAACGGCAATATAATCAGTGTTATAAGCTTTTAAATGATGGTTGGTATTAACAATAGTATTTACCGACTGAATAGATTTTACCGAGCCATCTAATTCATCAATAAACTCAATGCATGCTTCTTTATAAGGCATTGAAATGGCGCAACCTCTAATAGCTAAGGCTTTAATGCCATAAATCGCATCTTTCAAATTATTGGTAGTAAAGGCTTTATATAAGTAATTAAGATTAAGTTTTTCGTACAAATAGTTATGAAAGCGAGTACCAAAATTGCTTGGTCTTGCCGAAAGGGACATGCAAACAGTTGTATCTTTATTGATAGTTCTTGCCATTACAACAAATCCTTGTGATCATATTAGATGATTTTATTTTACCACTTTCTTAATTAACGTGTATGTAATTATGGTTGCAAACAATAACGGTCCTAAAATACAGCAAGAAAAAGCAACAGTAATAGCAATGATCTATTTATATTGCTTTAAACAACATCATAGCCAACATCATCAGTTATGTGAGGAATGCAACGATCTATTGCAATATGCTATGCAACGCTTAACAATGTGCCGTTTTGGTGAAGAAAAAACGACATGTGAACGTTGTCCTAAACATTGTTATCGTAAAGATTATAAATTAAAAATTAAACAGGTAATGCGGTTTTCTGGTCCAAGAATGTTAATTTATCATCCTACAATGGCATTGAGGCATCTTTATAAAAACTTGGTGAATAGGTAAGTTATTACCATTATTAACGTCTACCATGACAAAACAAATATTAATTTGTCATAAAGTTAAAATTACGGTTTAGTATATTCTATTGATTAAAAATACTAATTCCCAAAATAGCCCAAAACTTCCACCGATTTGTATACTGTGAAAAATTTGTTATTATTAGAAACAGAATTTAAAATAATGGCTCGATAAGAGTCTGGATCAAAGAAATGTCTATTGCAGTTGTTGAAGTTAATCGTCAAGCAGTTATTCATAATGTAGAGTATCTCAAAAAAATGGCTCCTAATAGTCAGCTAGTTGCGATTATAAAAGCCAATGCTTATTCACACGGTAGTGAGGAGATTGCTCAATTATTACATGATAAAGTGAATTATTTTGGTGTATCACGCCTTACCGAAGCTATGCAATTGCGAAACAATGGTATTAACACACCGATTCTGGCTTTGGAAGGTTTCTTCCCGCATGATGATTTGGATTATTTTATTGATTTTAACATTCAACCAGCTATTCATAGCAAATGGCAAATTGACATATTGCAAACATCTCTCCGTAAAGATCAAATTACCACATGGTTTAAGCTTGATACAGGAATGCATCGTTTAGGTTTTTGTCCTGATGAAGCAAAGGACGAATTTTATCGTTTGGCTAGTTGTTCAGTGGTTTGCAAACCAATTAATATTATGAGTCATTTTAGTTCGGCTGATGATCTCACTTCAAAACAAACGTTAAAGCAAATAGAACTATTTGATCAGTTTATTGATTCCATTGATGATAAATCACTTATTGGCAAGTGCTCAATTGCTGCATCGGGCGGTATATTAGCCTGGCCAGAAGCTCAGCGCGATGTTGTGCGTCAAGGTATTGCTTTATATGGCGTTTCACCTTTTGATGAATCTATTGCTGAGCTACAACCCGCGATGACGTTTAAATCTGAATTAATTGCTGTGCGGAAACACAAAAAAGGTGAATCAGTTGGCTATGGTCAAATTTGGTGTAGTCAGCAAGATACTAAACTGGGTGTGGTTGCAATGGGTTATGGTGATGGTTATCCACGAAATATTCCAGAAAATACCCCTGTATTGATTAATGGGCGAAAAGTACCAATTGTAGGTCGCGTCTCAATGGATATGATTGTGGTCGATTTAGGTATAAATTGCCTTGAAAAACCCGGTGACGAAGTCATATTTTGGGGACCTGGACTTCCTGTTGAAGAAATTGCAAAGCACACAGGAATTAGTGCTTACGAATTAATAACGCGCTTAACTTCACGCGCAAAAATTCATTATAGTAAATAGATAAATAAATTAGGTTATGATTAAAAAAATATTTTTATACACTTTACTCACCCTTATATTAATTGTTGGTGGCTCGATCAGTATTGGTTATTACTTTTTACAACAGTTTTCTAAACAACAGATGCAAGTTACTGCCGAAAATCAAATGTTTGTTTTGAAAAAAGGCACATCCATGCATCAGTTAGTTGAGCAAGTTAAAGAAAGCCAATTACTCGAAAGGGCATATTTGCTCCCTTATTTGTGTAAATTAGAACCCTCATTAAGCTCCATTAAAGCAGGAACTTATCAATTACACCCGCATATGACTGTTGAAGAGTTTTTGCAATTATTAGTGTCGGGCAAAGAAAGCAATTTTTCAATTCAGTTTGTGGAAGGTAAACGTGCTAAAGATTGGTTGAATGTTATTCAAAATGCTCCTTACATTGAGCAAACCTTAGTTGGAAAAACAGATAAAGAAATTGCTAAGTTGTTAGGCATTGAAGGATCGATTGAAGGCTGGTTATCGCCTGATACTTATCTTTATACCGCAGATACTTTAGATATTAATATTCTAAAACGTGCACATATGACGATGAAAAGTAATCTGCAAAAAATTTGGGACAATCGCGATGAGGATCTTCCTTACCAATCGCCTTATGAACTCCTTATTATTGCATCAATTATTGAAAAAGAAACCGGCATTAGTTCTGAACGGGCAAATGTGGCTTCGGTATTTGTTAATCGTCTAAAAAGAAAAATGAAGTTACAAACTGATCCCACCATTATTTATGGTTTAGGTGATGACTATAAAGGTACTATTAGACGTGTTGATTTAACTGACACTGGAAATCCTTATAATACTTATATTATTGAAGGATTACCGCCAACTCCAATTGCAATGCCAAGCCTCGCCTCGCTTGAAGCAGCAGCACACCCTGCTAAAACTAATTATCTGTTTTTTGTGGCGAATGGAACCGGGGGACACACATTCTCAAATACTTACAGTAACCATCAACAAGCGGTTAATCAGTATCGACGAATGAATAATAGTGGAAATTAATCAAAAAATTGAATAAAATCAATAATCTACCGAAATGTTTTTGGGGTTGTGATTATCATAATTATTACCGCATATTAATGCGGTAATTTGTCATGATTAAATTGCGCTAAATCATCAAGTTGCTTAATTAGATAAAGTAGATGATTAACATTTTGTTCTTGCTCTTTTAGCGCTTCTTCAAAATAAGGGTGTAGAGCAAATTTGGGTAAATTTGTTTTGGCGTCAATCATTGCTTGTATTCGTGGAATAAAAATCCATTGTAACCACTCGTGTGCTTGCATGGTGTCAATAGCAAAAGGTTCTTGGCTTAAAAATGCATCGGGATTTGGCGGTATAGCTTGCCATAAGTCGATTTTTTGTAATTCTTTAATAATTTGTTCAAGCTGATTTAGTAGCTTTTGTCCTTGCGATTTTTGTGTTAGTAAATTCTGATAATGTTGCCAATCAAAAAAAGGGCCTGGATCTGTTTTTCGATCTGGGGCAATATCGCTATGGCCAGTAATATCTTTGATGGCATAAGTTTGTTGTAATAATAACGTAACATTTACTAATTGCTGATATTGTTGTTCGGTAAAGTTATCGTTATCACAT
Organism: Gilliamella sp. Gris1-4; assembly: GCF_001690335.1. Lineage (NCBI taxonomy): Bacteria > Pseudomonadati > Pseudomonadota > Gammaproteobacteria > Orbales > Orbaceae > Gilliamella > Gilliamella sp. Gris1-4. The sequence continues at coordinate 47,363 of NZ_LZHA01000058.1, forward strand.
CCTTCCATTTCAATACCGATCGAAAAATCGTTACAATTTTCTTGCCCTTCAAATGCTGATTTTCCTGCATGCCAGGCACGTTTATCAAATGGAACAAATTGAATAATTTCACCATCACGTCGAATAAATAGATGGCTTGATACTTCAAGTTGATGAATCGAAGCAAAGTACGGGTGCAGGTTGGGATCGAGCCGACCAGTAAATAATTGCTCAACATAAGGACCTCCATATTCATTGGGCGGTAAGCTTATATTATGAATAACAAGTAGTGATATCGGTTTATTAATAGGTCGTTCATTATAAAAAGGCGAAACAACTTGCTTTATACCTTGTAACCAGCCATTAACAATTTTTAGGGACATAGTGACTCCAACTTATTTTATAAACCGATGTATGGATTTGTCTGTTTTGCGATTTGCTTCGCAAAAATTGAACATACAACGTAATAATTAACTCCATTAAGGATTTTACTTTCCAATTTTGTTGTTTCGTTATTATTCCATTTTTTTGTTTTGCTATAAAGGCTCTTAGATTAAATCATTGACTAAAAATAGAGGTATTTATGTCTAATCAATCGGGCTTTACGTTATTTGAACTTATGATTGCTATTATTGTTATCGCTATCTTAGCCGCTATCGGCGTTCCAGCTTATCAAGGATATGTAAAAAAAGCTGCCTTAACCGATATGTTACAAACGATGACTTCGTATAAAACAGCTGTCGAAATTTGTGCTGTAGAGCAGGGTAGTTTAACCAATTGTAGTAATGGTAATAATGGCGTACCAGCTAGTCGTACATCAAATTATGTTACTTCTATTACGGTTAATAACGGAGTTATTACTTTGGTTGGAACTAGCGCCTTAACAGGGTTAACTACCACACTGACACCAACAATTAACGCTACTCATGGAAATTTAGATTGGAGTCGAGTTTGTACCACATCTCCAACGGATACCAGTTTAACCAGTGCTTGTGAAGATATTTTTAAATTCTAATGTTCGTATTTAATAATTGACGGATAAGGAACCGCCTTTATGCAAGAAGAACAGTTAATTGAAAGTATCGATAAATTGTTACTTGAAGCATTGAATAATCGAGCTTCGGATATTCATTTTGAACCTTATCAACATAGTTACCGTATACGCATGCGTATTGATGGTGTTTTACATGATATGTTATCACCGCCTCTTGCATTAGCTAAACAGATAACAGCAAGATTAAAAATCATGTCTCAACTTAATATAGCTGAACATCGATTACCTCAAGATGGTCAACTTGGGATTGATCGTTATACCATGCGTATTTCCACTTTGCCTGTGATGAATGGCGAAAAAATTGTTTTAAGAGTAATGGATAACCATGAATCTGAATTAACCATTAATGATTTAGGGTTAACGGATGCAGATCTGTTAACATTCAAGCAAATTTTAAACTATCCACAAGGTTTGATCTTAGTTACAGGGCCAACAGGTAGCGGTAAAACGGTAACACTATATAGTGGATTAAAGCGGTTAAATAAAACCGAACGTAATATTTGTAGCGTTGAAGATCCCATTGAAATTCCCCTAGAGGGTATTAATCAAACTGCGATTAATCTCAAGGCTGGCTTAACATTTGCTATTGTATTGCGTGCTTTACTACGGCAAGATCCTGATGTAATGATGATCGGCGAAATTCGCGATCGTGAAACCGCCGAAATTGCCATTCAAGCTGCGCAAACAGGGCATTTGGTGCTATCTACATTGCACACTAATTCAAGTGTCGAGGCAATAACACGATTAAAGCAAATGGGGATAGAAAATTATCTATTGTCATCAAGTTTAAAATTAATTATTGCTCAGCGGTTAGTTCGAAAATTGTGCTCACACTGCAAAGTTGTGGCGAGTGATTTAGTTAAGCTGGGCAATGAATACGAACCGCATTATTTAGCTTCAGGATGCCCAAATTGTATTGGCGGTTATAAAGGACGAATTGGGTTATACGAGTTTTTAGTTATCACGCCCGATATTCAACAACAAATATTAGCCAATCAAACTATTTTACCTTCAAATATGACTTCGCTAAAAATAGCAGGACAAAAATTAGTGAGGCAGGGCGTGACAACATTAGCTGAATTAAATCGAGTCTTGGGTGATACAGCGTGAAACGGCTCTATTATTGGTATGATGTTGATTTTAATCAACACAAAATTATTGCCGAATCATCACAGGCTATTAAAAGGCAGCTATTGTTGCAAGGTAAAATAGCCATTAAGATTAAAGCCGGTAAAATTATCACCCCACACAGTTTTAATCGTACAGATCTGCTGATGATTACCAAACAATTAGCTACCATGCTAAAGGCGGGATTATCTATTATTGATACATTACAATTGCTTGCTCAAGAACAAGCTAAACCGCATTGGCAATATTTGTTACTTGATATTAAACAACAAATAGCTAAAGGCGAATTTTTATCTCAAGTATTACGCCAACATTCTTCGGTATTTTCTGCCCTGTATTGTGAAATTATTGCAACAGGCGAACTGACAGGACAGCTTGATGAAAGCTTTGAGCAGTTAGCATTATTGCTTGAAAAATCAATCAAACTACAAAAAAGTATAAAAAAAGCAATGCGTTATCCGTTGTTTTTATTATTGATTGCAATGATGGCAAGTTTGGTGATGTTATTATTTGTTTTACCAAAATTTTCAGATATTTATCAAAATTTCGATGCTGAACTACCAGCTTTTACACAAGGTTTTATTGATTTTTCGAGTTATTTGCAACAAAGCTGGTTAATTTGGTGTATCGTATTTTTTATTAGTTATTTTTGTTATCAGCGCTATTTAAAAGTGCGTTATCGACGTAAAATCGAAATGATAGTAATAAAATTTCCCTTTATTGGAAAAATTATTCAAACCACTTGCTTAACTCAGATTTTCCAAACAATTGGAATCACTCAAAAAGCAGGTATACCATTATTGACTGGTTTAACTGCGGCGGCTAATACTACTAATTATTTTCTTTATCGTGATAGTATTTCGCAAATTATTGTAGGTATTGAGCAAGGGCTTTCATTTAGCCATGTATTGCATGGGCAACGATATTTTCCTAATTTATGTTCACAGTTAATTCATGTGGGAGAGGAGTCAGGCACACTAGATTTAATGCTCGATAAATTAGCAACTTATTATCAAGAACAAAATCAAACCTTAACCGATAATTTGTCGCAAGCATTTGAGCCATTATTAATGCTTGTTTTGTCTTTAATTATTGGCAGTTTAATTGTGGCTATGTATTTACCGATATTCCAAATGGGCGATGTAATTCACTAATGTTAGTATTTATTATTAACTATTTAGGTCTTTGTATCGGTAGCTTTGTTTATGTTGCTTATTATCGTTATTTGCCAACACTGACATCATACCAATATTTATGTCGAATTAGTTTTCATCGATCTGCTTGCCCACATTGTCATAGTAAGCTGAAAGCTTGGCAATTGATACCGATTATTTCTTGGTTAATATTAAAACGACGTTGTTATTACTGCGATACCAATATTTCATGCCAATATCTTATTGTTGAATTATTTGTCGCTGTTTTATTTACTTTTATCTATATTGATAAAAGCATCAATTATCAAAGCGGTATTTTAATGATTCTTGGTTGTTATTTTTTACTTTTAGCTTTAATCGATTTTAAATACTATTTATTGCCAGATTTGTTTACCCAACCATTAATGTGGACAGGTGTAATGCTTGCCTATTTTGATTTGGCAAACATCGTTTTAACCGATGCTTTGCTAGGTATCTTTTGGGGATATCTATTATTAAAAATACCTGCTACTTTATTTTATTTGGTATCTAAAAAACAGGGATTAGGGGGAGGCGATATTAAATTGCTTGCCGCTCTTGGCGCTTGGTTGCCTTATACATTATTACCAATGTTATTATTTTTTGCTTCCTTATTAGGGATTATATATTTTCTTTTTTTGCGATATGTGATCAATAAACCAAAATCAAAAGTTATTCCATTTGGTCCTTTCTTATTAATTTCTGGTTATGTGATTTATTATTTTTGTTAAAAAGTTTCAGGAAAACTTGTGTTTTAATCAATTTATTGTTAATCAAGAAAGTATTAAAATTTTATAAAGCTATTATTTTTTCAATAGATGTAATATATAACTAAAATTGATATCCATAGTAAAATTAGTTATTTTTATAAAAGTAAAAATTGCGTTATATTGTTAGCTAGCTTGTTGAACTGCAAGTTATTCAGTAACTAAGGAATTACTTATGATATCTAATAGCATTAATCAATTGAAAACCGATATGATAGCATGGCGTCATCATATTCACGCCCATCCAGAAACAGCCTTTGAAGAGGTTAAAACCACGCAATTTATTATCGAAAAGTTACAATCCTTTGGTATTACCGAGTTATATACTGATTTTGCTCCAACAGGAGTTGTTGGTATTATTAAAGGTAATCGTGATGGACGATGGATTGCTCTGCGAGCTGATATAGATGCATTAGATATTATTGAAGAAAATAATATTAATTATTGCTCAACCATTTCTGGCAAAATGCATGGGTGTGGTCATGATGGGCATACTGCTATGTTATTAGGAACGGCTAAATATCTTAGTGAACACCGTGATTTTGCTGGTACTGTTGTTTTTATTTTTCAACCGGCTGAAGAAAACGAAGGAGGAGCCAGAGTAATGGTTGAAAATGGCTTATTTGAACGATTTCCGATTGAAGCAGTATATGGCATGCATAATCAGCCTAATATGGAGTTAAATCACTTTTATATTAATCATGGTCCAATGATGGCATCGTATGATGTATTTGAGATCAAAATAACGGGTGTTGGTGCTCATGCCGCTGCGCCTCATCTAGGAAAAGATACAATTTTGACAGCTACGCAAATCGTAAATGGATTACAAAGTATTGTGAGCCGTAATGCTGATCCTTTAAGTTCATTGGTAGTTAGCGTAACACAAATTCATAGTGGTGATACTTGGAATGTGTTACCTCAGGAAGCGGTTATTCGCGGTACTGTTAGGACATTTAGTGCACAAGTACAAGATATGGCTGAAAATCGTATTAAACAAATAGCAACAGGTATTGCCACAACATTTGGAGCCAAGGCGGAAGTAGATTATCAACGCCGTTACCCTGCTACCATCAATTACGCTAAACAAGCTGAGATTGCTATTGCAGCTGCTAAACAAGTTGTGGGACAAGATAACTTAATTATTGATCCTCTCCCTTCAATGGGTTCAGAAGATTTTGCTTTTATGCTACAAAAAATCCCTGGTGTTTATGTATGGTTGGGTGCTGGTAAAGGGGCTAATTTGCATAATCCAGCTTTTAACTTTAATGATGAAGTGTTAACAACTGGTGTAAGCTATTTTGTTGAAATAGTTAATCAAGAACTTACTAACTAAGTTAAAACGAGATTCCAACCACAGCTGGAATAAACGTTGTGTTATTCCAGCTTATTAGTCGAAAACAATTAAAATGTCATTCGGCTATTGTCATTTCCATATACTCTAAATGGCGTATTTAAATCAATTCCATTATTAAGTACCACTTGGACACAAACACCGTCTTTTTCGTCTAGTTTTGCCACAGCTAACACAAGTCCCCCTTCTCGCCAACCACCGGCAAGTTTATACTCAAGCGTACTGCCTATTTTAGGTAGAACATCACTCGTGCCCTTTATAACATACATCCCACGAGTATTTGCTCCACGAAACTGCGCTCTAGCTACCATTTCTTGACCACAGTAACAACCTTTTTCAAAGCTGATTGCGTCATAAGATTGCAAATTACAAGCTTGTGGTAATAATATTGCCATATTGTCATTGTCAATAATAGGGTAACCAGCTTGCAAATCAAGTTTTAGCCAGTCGCTACATGGATGTAAATCTTCAGAAATAGGATCCGGTGTTACCATAATAACGCGCATTTGTGGTAAAGGTAGTTTGATATAGGTGATATTATTTTCAGTAAAACAATTTTTATCGTTTAATTTTTCTGCTATTTCAGAAGGGATTGCATCTCCAACCAAGCCGACCATATTTAAATCTTCGACTGGTTCAATAGTTACTTTAGAAAAAACAGCGTATCTTGCTAGTTCGGCAACCTGTTTTTTTACAACGCTTTTACGTTCAATATAGTAAATATCATTACCTCGTTGAAATAACAATAAAGTAGTCCACATTCTGCCTTTATTGTCACAATGAGCAGCATAAAGCGTAGATTGTTCTGAAAGTCGGTTAATATCGTTGGTTATTTGACCTTGCAGGAAAGTGCGGTTATCCTCACCAGTAACTTTAACTAATTGCCAGTCAGCAAGAGAGGTTGGTTTAGAAGAAATATTGCTCATATTTGTACCTTTGGGTGATGAAGAATCCTAGTACCGTTATGGCTAGAAATACTTATCTTCTGAGTTTATATAAAAAATAAAAAAATAACAATAAAATCAATTAGCAATATTTAAATAAAATAGATAGATTACAGATATTATTCATAATATTTTAAAAATTAAATTTGTTAGTAGATTATTTTTTCTATAGATCCCTTAGGCAATTGACTTTAATTGATTTTATTTATAAGTTGATGCAAAATGAACCACTAAATGACTAATCAGTTACATTGGAGGCAACAACCATGGCAAAACTGTCAGGCGCAGAGATGGTTATTCAATCTTTGATTGACCAAGGAGTAAAACAGATATTTGGCTATCCCGGTGGTAGTGTTCTTGATATTTATGATGCCATTCACACGTTAGGAGGCATTGAACACATATTAGTTCGTCATGAACAAGCTGCGGTACATATGGCTGATGGTTACGCCAGAGCAACAGGAAATGTTGGTGTTGTTTTAGTTACATCAGGACCAGGGGCAACAAACACTATTACGGGCATTGCAACAGCTTACATGGATTCGGTTCCACTGGTTATATTGTCTGGACAAGTTGCTAGTAACCTAATTGGTAATGATGCATTCCAAGAGTGTGATATGATCGGAATTTCGCGTCCGATTGTTAAACATAGCTTTTTAGTCAAAGATAGTAAAGATATTCCAGAAACCATTAAAAAAGCATTTTATATTGCATCGACAGGTAGGCCTGGTCCAGTCGTTATCGATCTACCGAAAGATATTGTTAATCCGGCTAACAAATACAATTATCACTATCCAAAATCAGTTTTAATGCGATCTTACAACCCAACTATTCAAGGCCATAAAAAACAGATCAAAAAAGCATTAACCACGTTGTTATCGGCTAAAAAACCGGTGTTATTTATTGGTGGTGGGGTTATTGCTGCCGATGCTAGTGGCGAAATTAAAACACTTGCAGAAAAATTAAACTTACCTGTCGCTTCAACGTTAATGGGTATTAGTGCTTTTCCAGGAACCGATAAACATTATCTTGGTATGATTGGCATGCATGGTGTTTATGAAGCTAATATGGCCATGCATAATGCCGATGTAATTTTTGCAATTGGTGCACGTTTTGATGATCGAACAACCAATAATGTTGAAAAATTTTGTCCAAAAGCCAAAATTATTCATGTTGATATCGATCCGACTTCTATTTCAAAGACTATATCAGCTTCAATTCCTGTAGTTGGTGATGCAAAAGTTGTTCTTGAAACGTTGCTATCTATGTTAGATGAGTTAAATACAGAACGTGATCTTGACGCATTAATTGATTGGTGGAAACAGATAGAACACTGGCGATCACGTCACTGCTTAGCTTATAACCATGAAGGGCAAAGCATTAAACCACAAGAAGCGATACAAGTGTTATATAAACTAACCAAAGGTGATGCATTTGTGACGACCGATGTTGGTCAACATCAAATGTTTACTGCGCTTTATTACCCATTTGATAAACCGCGTCACTTTATTACCTCGGGTGGCCTTGGCACAATGGGGTTTGGATTGCCAGCGGCGCTTGGGGTTAAATTAGCGTTCCCTAAAAAGACTGTAGTTTGTGTAACGGGCGATGGCAGTATTCAAATGAATATTCAAGAGTTATCAACCGCGTTGCAATATGGCTTACCTGTGCTTGTTTTAAATTTAAATAATCGTTTTTTAGGTATGGTTAAGCAATGGCAAGATATGATTTATGCAGGCAGGCATTCTAGCTCTTATATGGAATCACTCCCCGATTTTGCCAAGATTGCCGAAGCCTATGGTCATGTTGGAATGGTAATTACTAAACGTGAAGAACTAGAACCAAAACTCAAACAAGCCTTAGCCATTAAAAACCGCTTAGTTTTTGTTGATGTTATGACCGATGCTACTGAACATGTTTACCCAATGCAAGTTCGTGGTGGTGCAATGAACGAAATGTGGCTTAGCAAAACGGAGAGAACCTAATGCGTTATATCTTATCAATTTTAACCGAAAACGAACCGGGCGCATTGTCACGAATTATCGGCTTGTTTTCGCAACGTGGTTTTAATATCGAAACTATCACCACTGCGCAGACTGAAGATCCTACCATGCACCGCATGACAATACAGACTAGTGGTGACGAACACGTCCTTGAACAGATCCAAAAACAGCTACATAAGCTAGTTAATGTTTACCGCGTACATGATTTAACCGAAGGACCTCATGTTGAGCGCGAAATTATGCTAGTTAAAGTCGCTGCAAAAGGATCTGATGCTCGTGATGAAGTTAAACGTTGTGCTGATATTTTTAGAGGATCAATTGTAGATGTAACAGCGACACATTACATCGTACAATTATCAGGGACTAGCGAAAAACTAGACTCATTTTTAGCTTCGATACGCGAAACTTGCAACATTGTTGAAATTGTTCGCTCTGGCATTATTGGTTTATCGCGTAGTGAAAAAACAGTTAAATAGCTATATTTATAATTAACATATTTATAGATAACTTATTTAATCAAAGGCGCATTATGCGCCTTAATTTTGTCAAAGATACAATAATAAAAAATATAAAATATAAAATATAAAATATAAAAGAAAAGTTATATTGTTAACTTTATTACTAGCAATAATATAAGGAAAATATAGGGATGGAGTTTTATTGGTTATTTAAAGTTTTTTTGATAGGACTTGCTTTATTTTCTTGGATTAGCTATAGGTCAGAAAGACATCAAAATAAACAAAATTTAAATGATATTGTTAATGAACGCATTTCAATAAGAAAATTAACTGAAGATGAATTTCAGCTTCTAAAACCTTATTTGGATAATAAATGGTTGGTGTTTCCTTATAAATATCAATCTTCTCTAATTGATTTAGAAGTATCAGAGTTAGTAGGGAATTGTGTACGACATAGTTTATACACAAATTCTGAAGAAACATCTTTTTATTATGAGATTGGCGGCATTGAACTCTTTTTTCCTTATAATATGTATCATCATATTTCAGATTTTAACGAGGTTGAAGTTGTTTTTACCCAAAGATACGCATTTGTTGTTAAAATCAATGGTTATGATATAAAAACTGCTGCAGAGTCTCAAAATGGGGGCATATACTCAGAACTCGATGAACCTTGGCTACAAGAACAATCTTTTGATCTTGAAACTTTAGAAGATGAGGAGTCAAGTAGCGGTAAAGCAACGAAAATAAAATCAGAAACTGATAACAAAAATAACTATGTTGAATTGTTAGAGCGAGAAGAAACACCATTAGAATCAAAAAATAAAAACAAAAAAACGAATGGCATATTATCAGCGTTTTTTTTGATATCAATGACAGTATCTTTCCTGATGTATTGGCATTTGACTAATTCTGCCATTCTTGTTTTAGTCATTTTTAGTTTTATTCTTTTTATTCTCTTTTATTGGTATCAGCCAAAGTCTAAATACGATTTACATAAAGTAAAATGTATTAAAGGCTTAATTACCTCTAAACAAACTAATACCAAAAAAGTGACTGTTGGTAAAAATTATATTTTAAACGTTCCACATTATTGGTTGCCGTTCCTTCCTGATAAATCGTCTATTCCAGCTAACATGGAGGTAACAGTAGATGATAAAAACTTAATTTGTTATCAAAATATGCTTTCAATTAACAACGAAATTGAACGATTTGGGCCACCCAAATTTGTTAAATGCAATTTAATCCTCTTTATTACAGGCATTGTTTTATCTATTGTTGTCTATTTTCAAGCAAGTATTATTGATAATGCGTTATTGGCTTATCGGACTGTTAATGAAAGTATAACATCTTGGAATCTAGAAGATGAATCAACCTTAAAAAATAGCCCAATTAAAAAAGGTGATTTGGTTAACATAAAAATGAGTGGCGTATCGTGTGATGTCAATGAAAAGAGCAATGAAAAAGGATGCCATACATTATTTATCAACAATCAACCTATTGAAAATAATCACGTAGCATCAATGGCGGATCAAATGAAAAGCTTGTTTGATAATAATTTTATTGATACTCGTATCGATCGTGATGTTATGAGAGTTCAGCAATATCAAGACAGATTGAATGAAATGTATAAACAATATGATAGACGAGCATCAGTCTATAGCATGAATATCAGAAGCCTTTATACAAAACTAAAAAATATAGGAAAAATTGTTACTACTTTAGATAAAGCTTGCAACGTTTTTGAATTGGATTGTCATAACGTTAGAAAAGAATTATCTATATTTTATAATAGTTCTAATTGGCAAGAAATAGTTAAAAATGCTGAACAGTATCCAAATTATGATGAGGTGGTTGATAGCAAATTTATATCTAGGCTTGATAGCTTAATTTCAACATTAAAGAAAGATATATTAGTAAAAATAAAGGATACGGTTTCAAATTATCAGCATCAAAAATCAAGCTTAAAAGTTGATTTATCTAATTATAGCTATAAAGATATAAGCACTCTAGAAAATGTAAATAATGGCAATCTTACACAAGATTCATTATTAGAATTAAAGTTAAATCATTATTATGATGTTCTATTGGCCAAAGCAGGAATAATTAATGTTGTTGGATTGGTTAAAGACATTTATTATCAAGATGACGATACAATATCAGGTTTAAAGGTTGATGCAAATTATTGTTACAGTATGAATTTAAATGATCTATTTTCATTAACATCGCCAGTTTTAATAAGCCTTGTTATTTTTAGTGTTACTAGCTTAATCTCATTCTTTAATGGCATAATAATGTGTTATAAATTAATTGCAAACCGTCGACGACAAATAGAAATCATTAAATTTTATAAGAATAGAATAATATAAAGATTGCCTTTAAATTTTTTATTTTAGAAAATTTAATCCTAAGTTCCAACGATAATATATATTAAACTAAACTCTAAAAGTAAATATATAAGATTCAACTTTTAGGGTTTAGTCTAGGCTATTCACTAATTTTTTAAATCGAACCTAATAACTAATGCTAATGATTAACCTCAAAACGTAAAAAATATTGAAGCTCTACCAAACTGATACACGCTACAGGTATTTTTTGTAAACCAATACTCTACCGAAGATATTTCATATCAAAAAACACGCTATATCTCCCAACTACAAAACAACCCTCATCACTTCTATTTACGTTTCTTTAAAAAAACTACTGGCTACGAACTTTGTATTATACTTATTACTTAAATGATTGAATAACAAAACACCCCAACTAGCAAGACTTAAATTTTGTTCTTTTGTTCTAAACAGTAAAAGGCAAACATAAAAACGCCGATTTCAATACTACATAATAGAAATTAGTTATCGCAATCAAAGCAATAATCTTATAATTTGTTTAAAATTTAGAGTAAAATACAATCAATAAATTGTATTAATAATCATACCTTGTTTTAGTAAAAAACAGCTACTCATTGATTATCGATTAAGCAGAAATTATACCGGTTTTTACATAAATTATTACCCGTTTCGATACAGAAGTTTCTATTGATTCTGCATTTGGAATTGTAGTTCAACATATTTTGTTTAGCTTGGAGAAAGGAAATGTATTTATTAGAAATGGCACCAAAATTTTTATTAGCTTTAATTATTTTACTTGTTTATGTGAAGTTATCGGGCAAAAGCCAAATAGCACCTATGTCACAGCTTGATCAGGTCGGTAGTATGGTCATTGGTGCGCTAGTTGGGGGGGCCTTACTTAGCCCAACAGTATCTTCTTGGGAATCGGCTGGATTAGTGGCTATTTGGGCTGGCCTACTTGTTTTAATTCGATTTATCAAATCTAAAAACTCACGTTTACGCGATGTCATAGATGGTGAACCAATCCAACTTGTTAAAAATGGGCATTTAATAACGGATAATTTTGTTAAAGCCAACTTACCAGTAAGGGATTTTGAAACTTTAGTCAATATACAAGGCATAGCTTCTTTTGATGAGTTAAAAGAGGTTTGGTATGAACTAAATGGTTCGTTAACTGTTATCAAAAAAGGTGATAAAGATATTGCCTTGCTTATTATTGAAAATGGCGGTATTAGCCATGACAATTTAGAACAACTTAAAAAAGATGAAAATTGGGTTAAACAAGAGATTGAAAAACAAGGTTATGAAAAATTAGAAGATATTTTTTGTGCTGAATGGTTTGATAATAAATTAATTGTTTATCCTTATGACGCTGTTCGTGAAGGTAAAAAATAACTATTGTTTGTATCTTAGGGTGGGTAATAATCCACCCATCTTTTAGCTCAATGTATCTTTAAACTAACGTAGTTGGCTATCTTTGCTACCACGACGATTATATAAACTTGATGTTTTAGCTAATTGTTTATCGATTTCTTGTTGGCAAGACAAACAAGATTGTACGCCAGGCAATGCTGACCTTCTGGCTTCTGTAATAGGCTCTCCACATTCAATACAAAAATGAGCACTAATTGTACCGTGATTGAGTTGTCTTCTTGCGTTTTCGATAGCATCAGTAATAGTGCCTTCGATTTGTTGATTAACGGCATCGTCAGACGCCCATCCACTTGCCATAAATGAATCCTTCTATAACTGAAATAGTTGGCTAATGGTATGGTGTTTTTTTAAATATTTTCAAGTAGTATGCTAATTTAAAACAGTGCATTTTAGTGTTAATGATTATGCCGAAGTTAAGCAATAAATAGAAGAATTGTTTAACATATTAAGTGGGAGGTTATTATGCAACAATATGAACAAGCAACATTTGCTGGTGGTTGTTTTTGGTGTATGGTTAAACCCTTTGATAAGTATGAAGGGGTTATTAGTGTTGCGGCAGGATATACTGGGGGGAATGTAATCAATCCAACTTATCAACAAGTCTGCTCAGGCACAACAGGTCATACTGAAGCGGTACAAATTACGTTTGACCCAAAAGTCATTAGTTATAAAAAATTGCTTGAAATTTTTTGGAAACAAATCGATCCAACTGATTCACAAGGGCAATTTGCTGATCGAGGTGATTCTTATCGTCCTGTTATTTTTTATCATAATGAATATCAACATAAACTAGCATTATCGTCTAAACAAGCGTTACAAGATAGTAAAAAGTTTAATAAGTCTATAGGTGTCGCTATCGAGCCTGCGGTTGCTTTTTACCTAGCTGAGGATTATCACCAAAATTATTATACAAAACAACCCCAGCATTATAATCAATATTATCAATTATCAGGGCGATCAAAGTTTTTAGTACAGCATTGGCAAAAATAAAGAGGCAATTGAATTATGCAAAACTATCCGCAATATAGTAGTAAACAAAAATGGAACCATTGGTTAACATTGATACTGATTGTATTAACGTTTTTATTAGTGTTATTTAAGGTGACGTTGTCACATTATTTGGGTGGTATGTTTACTATTTATTTATTGCATAAATCTTTTGGCGTGTTGATATTTGTAATAACCTTGTGGCGTTTTACAATTATTAAAGCTGAAGGTGTGCCTAATGTCTTGCCCAAAAATCAAAAACTACAACGTATTTTATCGAAGTCCATACAAGGGTTTATTTACATTTTTTTAATTATTGTGCCTCTGTCTGGGTACTTAATGAGTAGTCGGTCGCTGAATTTTTTTGGCATCATTTCTATTCCGGCTATTGATATGCCTAACATGTTTTATGATTTTTTTCATATTATGCATAAGTTCAGCTCATATTTATTAGCAATTTTACTTATTTTACATATAGCTGGCGCCTTATATCATTATTTTTGGATTAAAGATAAAGTATTGCAATCAATGTTAAATCGTAATTAATTCTATTATTTAAAATAAATAACATAAAGGTGACTTATGAATAAAACAATGAAGGAAAAAGCACTGTCCATATTAACACCTATGCAATATCACGTAACTCAAAAAAATGGGACTGAACCACCGTTCGAAAACGAATTTAACTCTAATCATGAGGAAGGGATATATGTTGATATTGTATCTGGCGAGCCGTTATTTACTTCGTTAGATAAATTCGATTCAGGATGTGGCTGGCCTAGTTTTGCTAAACCGATAGAAAAGGGCAATATTGTTGAAAAAAAGGATACCAGTTTTGGTATGCGACGTATTGAAGTGCGATCTGTGGAAGCTGATTCTCATCTTGGACATGTCTTTAATGATGGTCCAAAAGAGTTAGGAGGATTACGTTATTGTATTAACTCGGCTTCCTTACGATTTATACCTAAAGAGGAACTAGAAGATGCAGGTTATGGGCAATATTTAAACCTGTTTGATAAACAATCACAGACAGCATAATCGCACAAATATAAAAGTCCTATCATCTAAATCAGATGATAGGATAAAATTTTAAAAGACCTAGTTTTTCCTTTTAAATAAAATATAACTAATCAATAAAAATACGAAACTGGTTATAAGCGAACCAATAACAGGGTAAATACCAATAACAATACTTACTTGGGCAAACAAATTATCGGCAATATAAAATAAGAAGCCAAAGCTGATGCCTATCACCACACGAATCCCCATTGATACGCTACGTAATGGACCAAAAATAAACGATAAAGCTAACAACATCATCACAGCAACTGAAATTGGTTTAATGATCTTTTTCCAAAACAGCAAATCATAATACTTAGTATCTTGCCCAGAGTTTTTTAGATATTGTGAATACTCATAAAGCCCTGAAGCCGACAACGAGTCAGGATCAAATGCGACAATATTTAATTTATCAGGAGTAATGCTTGTTTTCCAAGGCATGGATATCGTATTTACACCAACTACTTTATTGGGCACTGTTAGATCATTTTTTTCAACTTGCGATAATGTCCAAGTATCATTTTCATACACTCCATAAGCAGCATAGGTAATAGATTGAAG
Organism: Gilliamella sp. Gris1-4; assembly: GCF_001690335.1. Classification (NCBI taxonomy): domain Bacteria; kingdom Pseudomonadati; phylum Pseudomonadota; class Gammaproteobacteria; order Orbales; family Orbaceae; genus Gilliamella; species Gilliamella sp. Gris1-4. Next base: position 62,608 of record NZ_LZHA01000058.1, read on the forward strand.
CTTATTTTGGTCAACTGAATAAATATAAACATTCGAAATCGAATTATCGTTATTTACATGGCCAATAAAAACATAATCATTACCATCTTTAGCCCAAAGACTGCCTTGTTCAGCCATTAACGAATTACCATAAAGCTTTTCAGAACGCATATTGCGTGCAGTTTGTTCGCTAACTGGAGCACCCCATTCACCAACCGCCATTGTAATTAGTACTAGTGGTAATGCTGTTTTCATCACCGCAAATGCAATTTTGAAACGACTAAAGCCAGATGTTTCCATTACAATTAATTCACTGCGGGATGCTAACAATCCTAAACCAATCAATGCACCCAATAACGCAGCCATCGGGAAGAATACTTCTAAATCTTTTGGAGCCATTAAAAGCGTATAAATACCGACAGAAAACGCATCATAATCAACTTTAATTTTTCGAAGCTGATCAATAAAACGGATGATACCCGACAAACTGATAAGTAAAAAAAGACTAACACCAATGGTGCTTAAAATAGTTTTACCGATATAACGATCTAAAATCGAAAACACGCTTTGCTCCTTAAGATGCAGAATATTTTAAGCGAAGTTTACGCATAAATAGGTTATCCCAACAATTCAATATTATCGCTAACACAAAATATCCTAAATTCAATATATAAAACCACAATTCGGGATCTAACCGACCTTTACCTGCATTAGCCTTAATTGAACTGGCTGATAAAAAGTAAACTAAATAGAGCAGTAAAGCAGGTAAAACTTGTGCAAGGCGTCCTTGTCGTGGGTTTGATACGCTCAGTGGAATAACTAAAAAGGCCATTAATGGCACTGAAATAATTAGCGTTATCCGCCAATAAAATTCTGCAATAGCTTTAGGTGTATTGGTGTTAAGAAGTTCTAATATTCCCAGCTGCTGAACATCGACTTTATCGGCATCCTCGTTAGTGTTTAACTCTTTGGGTTTAATGATTCCTAAATAATTATGAAAGTTTGAAATTCTAAAATCTTTTAATTGTGCTGTGCCTTCATAACGATTAGCATTTTCAAGTGTAATAATTTGGTTACCTTCGTTATCGTGCCCTGTCTTCCCTTTATTGGCAATAATAATCGAAGGTCGTTGATTCGCTTTTGGATTGATTTGAGCAATAAATACATTGTCTAAATTGTTATTATCTACATTACCAATGTAAATAACTGAATTACCATCTGGAGTTTGTTGGAATTGCCCTGCTAATAATCCAGCTAAACTAGGATTGATCTTAGCATTAGCAACCAACTGATCTTGCTTAACGTTAGACCAAGGACCAAACCAAAGTGAATTCATTACGGTTAATATGCTAGTTAAAATGCAAAGAAAAAATACTACTTGATAAGTTAAGTTTTTCTTAACACCACATGCATGCATTGCTACCATTTCACTATCAGAATAAAGTCGCCCGAAAGTAACAAGTACACCAAGAAAAAGGCTCAGCGGCAAAATAATATCGGCCATATTTGATACGCCTAAAACTAGTAACGGCATAATTAATTCATGAGGAATTGAACCATCAATTGCGCTCGACAAAATTCTAATTAATTTTTGAGAAAAGAAAATTAGCAACAAAATAAATAAAATTGCCCCTTGGGTTTTCAATGTTTCTTTCACTAAATATCGACGAATTATCACATCTTACCTTTATCTGTTGGCACAAAACCGGACTATTATAATCTGATTTGTTTCGTTTTAGTTATCTTTTTGTTGCTATCCAACAATGAACCGATAGAATATAAATTATCTGTACCAATTCACAAACGAGAAGCACCATGGAATTTCAAATAAAAAACAGCACTATTATAACTAAGCAAAAAACAGAGTGTTTAGTTGTTTCAATTGATTCAGGAAAAAGCCAGTCTGATTTTGTCAAAGATATCGATAAATCAACCAATGGTTTAGTTAGTCAACTTATCAAATCAGGTGATATAAGTTGCGAACTAGGTAAAACTACCTTGCTATATCCAAACAACAATTTAAAACAAAAACTTTTATTTGTTGGTTGTGGCAAAGAAAAAACATTTGACTCAGTTCAAGCTAAAACCGTTATTAAAGCGGTAATAAAAGAACTACTAGCCAAAAAAATTAAAAATGTCGCATGGGATCTATTAGCGTTCAATGAAGTAAGTAGCTTTGAAATAGCCAAACAATTGCCGCAAATTATTAGCAATATAACTTATCGGTTTGATGAGTTTAAAACGACTAAAGATCCTGTACCAACTCTAACTAAAGTGACATTATTAATTCATGATGAAAAAGCGTTATCAGCATTAACTGATAACTTGTCACAAGGGCAAATTATTGCTAATGCTATTACCGCAACAAAAACAATTGCCAATATGCCGTCAAATATTTGTAACGCAAAATACTTAGCCGAACAAGGTAAACAACTAGGCAAACAGCATTCATCATTAAAAGTAACCTGCCTTGGCGAAAGCGAATTGGCAAAATTAAACATGAACGCCTACTTAGCAGTAGGGCGGGGCTCGCAAAACGAATCAATCATGACCATTATTGAATACAAAGGTGCTAAAGATAAAAAAGCCCAGCCGTATGTTTTAGTCGGCAAGGGACTAACCTTTGATTCAGGAGGAATATCAATCAAACCATCTGCAGGCATGGACGAAATGAAATACGATATGTGCGGTGCGGCAACCGTTTATGGTGTTATGCAGGCTGTGGCAGAGTTAAAATTACCTATTAACGTTGTTGGAGTCATGGCGGGTTGTGAAAACATGCCTGACGGCAACAGCTATCGCCCTGGCGACATATTGACAACCATGTCAGGTACTACAGTTGAAGTGATTAATACTGATGCTGAAGGTCGCTTAGTCTTATGTGATGCTTTAACATATGTAGAACGTTACAATCCAAAAACTGTTATTGATATTGCCACTTTAACCGGCGCTTGTATCGTTGCATTGGGACATCACTATACTGGAGTAATGGGTAATAACGACAAATTAATTGCACAATTGATCTCATCATCTAACAAAGCAGGCGACAAAGCATGGGAGCTACCGATTGATAGTGAATTCCAAGAACAAATCAAATCAACTTGTGCTGATATTGTTAATGCTGGTGGTCGAGATGGCGGCACCATTACTGCGGCATGCTTCTTATCACGTTTTACCGAAAAATATCAATGGGCACATCTAGATATTGCTGGCACAGCGTGGAAATCTGGTGGGAAAAAAGGTGCAACGGGTCGTCCAGTTGCCATGTTGATTCAATATCTGCTAGATCAATAAATCGAGCTAAGATTTTATGAAAAAAGTGATCTTCTATTTACTTGAAAACCAAACAGAAGCTAACGAGTCTGGCGTGCTTTTTTATGAAAAACTAGCATGCCAAAAAATAATTGAAGCATGGCATGCCAATCAGCGTGTGCAAGTTGCTTGTCAAGATCAGGCTCAAGCAGAACGAATAGACGAGTACCTATGGCAACTCGAAACCGACAATTTTGTTCCGCATAATTTGGCCGGTGAAGGCATGAAAGGGGGATCACCTGTTGAAATTAGCTGGCCACAAAAACGCAGTAGCGGCACACGTCAGCTACTTATTAATTTACAAGAACAATTTCCTGAATTTGCAGGTGTTTATCGTGATATTATCGATTTTGTGCCAGTTGATGAGCAGTTAAAGTCATTAGCAAGGGAACGATACAGGTTGTATAAAGAGGCAGGATTTAATCTTAAAACGATTTCAATTAATTGCGAATAATATTAGGGAAGTTTTTTTATTTCTTTACTGATTGTTTTTTCTAAAAGCTAATATAAAAATTAAATAAAATCAATAATATACTGGAATGTTTTTTAATGGTGAAATCTGCGCATTATCCAAAAACTCAAAATTCACGCCAACCGTTTTTTTATTGACAGGTAAAAATTAATGAAAAACAATAAATTAAAATCATCTTGTAGAAAAGGGTATTTTAAAGTAGAAAACCTGTTTTGCTTTTGCAAAACTATGTTTATAGTATATCTGCTTCTAGATTAACGCCGTATAGGCTGTTTAGAAACATTTGAACAGTATTTAAAAGATATCGATGAGGATTAACGCCGTATAGGCTGTTTAGAAAAATGCTCTTTTTAGTTGTGCTTTCTTATATATTCCCTTTTATAATTTGTTAGGTATGTTTTGGTTAGCACTATTACACTTCTATTTTTTAATAGCAAATTTAGGTTTTCTCAAGCTAAATTTTGTTGATTAATATTGCATCGATTATTGACTGTATCAAGACTATTTTGCCAGTTTATGATATAATTAGAGCCAAATTCAATGGCAATGAGTTATGGTGATTATGAGTTATCAAGTTCTGGCACGCAAATGGCGACCAAAATCATTTTCTGAGGTTGTGGGGCAGCAACATGTCCTTAAAATTTTGTCTAATGCACTTTCGCTAGGGCGAGTTCATCATGCTTATTTGTTTTCAGGCACTCGAGGCGTAGGTAAAACGTCAATTGCGCGTTTGTTAGCAAAAGGACTGAATTGTGAAACTGGCATTACAGCTACACCATGTGGAGTTTGTGATAATTGTCGTGATATTGAACAAGGTCGTTTTGTTGATTTACTTGAAATTGATGCTGCATCTCGTACCAAGGTCGAAGACACTCGTGAAATACTTGATAACATCCAATATTTACCAACTAAAGGGCGCTTTAAGGTTTATTTGATTGATGAAGTGCATATGTTATCGCGCAGTAGCTTTAATGCACTTCTTAAAACTCTAGAGGAGCCACCTGAGCATGTTAAGTTTTTATTGGCAACTACAGATCCGCAAAAATTACCTATAACGATTTTATCACGTTGTTTGCATTTGCATTTAAATGTATTAGATACAACATTAATTGGTCAGCAACTTGAACATATTTTGAAATTAGAGCAAATCAGCAGCGATCCGAAAGCCATTGGGTTATTAGCTAAAGCCGCTAATGGTAGTATGCGTGATGCGCTGAGCTTAACCGATCAAGCGATTGCTTTTGGTAATGGTAAGGTCGATGCAGAATCAGTGTCGGTTATGCTTGGTACACTTGATAAGTCGGTTCCTTTTGCAATTGTTGAAGCATTACACAATAGTGATGGTAATGCCTTAATGCAACAAGTTGAAATAGCTGCTATACAGGGCGCTGAGTGGGATAATCTGTTAGCTGAAACCATTACCTTATTGCATCAAATTGCGTTATTACAAGTAGTGCCAACTGCTTTGGGTGATTATACTGATAATGAAGAGCGCATACGTTTTTTAGCGCAATATATGGCGCCTAACGATGTGCAGTTGTTTTATCAAATTTTGCTAATGGGTCGTAAAGAGCTTTCTTTTTCGCCTGATAAAAAAATTGGTGTCGAGATGAGTTTTTTACGCGCTTTAGCCTTTATGCCAAAGGTGGTTGATGCTGTTACACCACCAGTTATGGCTAGTTCGGCATCTGTTCAAGGCAATAAGCAGACTCAAACTCAAAAGCAAACTAAAGAGCCGCCTAATACCCAATCGCAATCACAAGCAGTAATGCATGCGAATGTATCAAGGCAAGCAGAAGCTAATAATCAGGCTGTAAATCAAACTAAAAAACAATCTCGAATTCAGCAATCTGATCCTATACTTGCAACAGTGAGCCAGCCAGTTAATCATACCGAACAGAATACACCACAACCAGTGGTAAGTTCGCCATTAACAAATGAGCAAAGTCAGCACCACGACTTAAACGATTTAACTGTTTTGTCTTCAAAAACAGCTTCAACATCTAAAGCTAAACCAGTAACGGCGGATCTAACGATTCCTGATGATGTGTCGTCAGTGACTAAAAGTGTTTTAGAAATGCGTATGCAGTTGATGAAAGAGGAACAAAATCCAAAAAAGTCTGAATCGGTTGATGCAAATCAACCACAAAATTTAATAATAAACAAATCATTAACACGAATTAAACAGAGCGTTGTGTCAGTAAACAATATCGATAACAACGATAACGGCAATAGCAAAGAAGAAATTACCGCTGAAAATTATCGATGGCAAGCCAGTGGTCTAATTGCAATGAAGGAAGAATTGTTGGTCGATACTAAGGCTTTTCGTGAGTCACTAAATGGTGATAAAACTCCTGAAATGACTAAGAAATTAATTACCGAAATGGCGCAAAAAGATGCCTGGTGTGCCGAGATTGAGCAATTAGATTTACCGCCGTTAATTAAGCAAATCGTAGTTAATTCAGCTTTTGAACAAGTAGATAGTGGAACGATTGTGTTGCATTTGCGTTCAACCGTTAAGCATTTAATTAATTCGGTATCGAATGTGATCAAGGTAAAAAAAGCGCTATGCAAACATCGTAACCAAGAGCTTGATGTAGATATTATTATTGATGATGTGAATTATAAAACACCAGTTGAAATGCGCGAAGAGTTATACCAAGAAAAACTTGCGCAGGCGAAGATAGCCATTACCGAAGATTCAAAAGTGGCTACAATTTGTCGATATTTTGATGCTAAGATTGATGAAGCCAGTATTCGTCCTGTATAATGCGGACTATATTTTTTAATGAGGAATTATTATGTTTTCAGGTGGAAAAGGTGGTTTGGGCAATTTAATGAAACAAGCCCAACAAATGCAAGCTAAAATGCAACAAGCACAAGAGGAGATCGCTAAATTAGAAGTTACTGGCGAATCAGGTGCTGGCTTAGTTAAAGTCACTATTAATGGTACTCACAGCTGTAAGCGCGTTGAAATTGATCCATCGCTTATGGCTGATGATGATAAAGAGATGTTAGAAGATCTTATTGCTGCGGCTTATAATGATGCGGCTCGCCGTTTAGATGAAGCACAAAAAGAAAGAATGGCTCAGGTTACTGGTGGTATGCAATTACCACCAGGTTTTAAAATGCCGTTTTAAGTTAACGCACTAATTTAGTTAGTTAAACTTTTTATATTGCCGACTTTGAGTATCAAGTCGGCAATATTGTTTTTTTATTGCCTGTCTATTTATACAGTTTTTCTTTATTATTTTTTTGCTATCGGGTAAACTACACCTTATTATTTGCTTATTTGTTATGCTTTATTATTAAGGATATATTGTGATTGGTCGTTTACGTGGTACCATTATTGAAAAGCAACCTCCTAAAGTCTTGATAGAAGTCGGTGGCATCGGTTACGATGTGTTTATGCCGATGACCTGTTTTTATGAATTACCCGAAAATGGACGAGAAGTCATTGTGTTAACACATTTCTCCGTGCGTGAAGATGCCCAAATCCTGTATGGTTTTAATCAAGAACAAGAGCGTGAATTGTTTCGAGAACTCATTAAAGTTAATGGAGTTGGTCCTAAGTTGGCGTTAGCCATTTTATCGGGCATGTCAGCAGCACAATTCATTAGTGCTGTTGAACAAGGTGAAATTAAAACACTAGTTAAATTGCCCGGCGTAGGTAATAAAACTGCACAACGATTAATTGTTGAAATGAAAGATCGCCTTAAACATTTTGGTGAGCAATCATCAAATGTTAGCTTGGTTTCTGATATAGATAGTGTTCAAAAGTCAGCTAATCAAATTGAAAGCGAGGCTGTTTCAGCTTTAATTGCATTAGGCTATAAACCACAAGAAGCTAGCCGTATTGTTAATAAAGTAATTAATCCTGATATGGATTGCGAAACGCTGATTCGTGAAGCCTTAAAATCAGCATTATAAATAGAGATTTATTATGATTGAAGCGGATCGTTTGATTGCACCACAAGCGCAAAAGGAAGAAGAGTCATTAGATCGTGCAGTTCGTCCAAAATATTTAGACGAATACATTGGTCAACCGCAAGTTCGTGAGCAAATGAAGATATTTATTCAAGCCGCTAAACAACGCAGTGATGCACTTGATCATGTGCTTATTTTTGGCCCTCCTGGGCTTGGGAAAACCACATTGGCTAATATTGTCGCAAACGAAATGAATGTAAATTTACGCACTACATCAGGCCCTGTTTTAGAAAAAGCCGGCGATTTAGCCGCTATGCTGACTAACCTAGAGCCAAACGATGTGCTGTTTATTGATGAGATTCATCGGCTTTCACCTGTGGTTGAAGAAATTTTATATCCAGCTATGGAAGATTATCAATTAGATATTATGATTGGTGAAGGGCCTGCAGCACGTTCAATCAAAATTGATCTTCCCCCCTTTACATTAATAGGTGCAACAACCCGTGCAGGATCGTTAACTTCACCATTGCGAGATCGTTTTGGTATTGTACAACGACTTGAGTTTTATCGGGTTGAGGATTTGGAATATATTGTTAGCCGTAGCGCTAAATTTTTGGGAATGGATCTGTCAGACGAAGGTGCGCATTTAATTGCCCAACGTTCACGCGGTACCCCCCGAATTGCAAATCGACTTTTGCGCCGTGTGCGCGATTATGCCGATGTAAAATCAAAAGGTGTTATCGACAAAGAAATTGCTACTCAAGCGCTAGATATGCTTGATGTTGATAATGAAGGTTTTGATTATATGGATCGCAAATTATTACTGGCTATTATAGAAAAATTTATGGGTGGTCCTGTTGGTTTAGATAACATTGCCGCGGCAATTGGTGAAGAGCGTGAAACGATCGAAGATGTACTTGAACCTTTTTTAATTCAGCAAGGTTATATCCAAAGAACGCCACGCGGTAGAATTGCTACACCTCATGCGTATCACCATTTTGGGATTATTCAGGATAATTGAACAGTTAAAATTATACTAGTTTATGTTAACAAAAAGCGTGGCTATTTGCTCAGCCACGCTTTTTTATTAATCAAGTTTAATTCTATTTGGAATTTAACCGAGCTCTTTTTCAGTAAACATGCCACTAAATAAGTCAGTACTTAAGTAGCGTTCACCAGAAGAAGGTAAAATGACTACAATAGTTTTATTAGCATTTTCTGGTAATTTTGCTAATCGATCGGCAGCATAAACGGCGGCACCAGATGAAATTCCTGCTAAGATGCCTTCTGTTTCCATCAATTTGCGGGCTGTTTCGATCGCTTCTTCATTTGATACTTTTTCTACCACATCAATTAAACTTAAATCAAGATTTGCAGGAATAAAACCAGCTCCAATACCTTGAATTTTGTGAGGTCCTGGCTTAATTGGTTCACCAGCTAGTGCTTGACTAATTACTGGTGAGTTGGTTGGCTCAATGGCAACTGCAGTTATATTTTTACCTTGTGTTTTTTTGATATAACGTGTTACACCAGTAAATGTGCCACCAGTTCCTACTCCAGCAATAAAAATATCGATTTTTCCATCGGTATCTTGCCAAATTTCAGGACCGGTTGTTTTTTCATGAATTTCTGGGTTAGCAGGATTACTAAATTGTTGTAGCATCAGGTTCTTTTTAGGATCCCTTGCCACCATTTCCTCTGCTTTTTCGATTGCGCCTTTCATACCTTTAGCAGCTTCAGTTAATACTAAGTTAGCACCTAAGGCTTTTAGTAGTTTTCTGCGTTCAATACTCATGCTTTCAGGCATGGTTAACGTTAGTTTATAGCCTCGAGCAGCGGCTACAGCTGCAAGTGCAATCCCAGTATTACCACTTGTTGGTTCAATTAATTCAACATCAGTAGTTAATAAACCACGCTTTTCAGCATCCCAAATCATATTTGAGGCAATGCGGCATTTGACGCTAAAACTTGGATTGCGAGATTCAACTTTGGCTAAAATATTACCGTTACCAAAATGTTTTAATCTGACTAATGGTGTATATCCAATAGTTTGCGAATTATCATCAAAGATTTTACTCATATTAGAATCCTTATTTAGTCAAAGCTAGATAGGAGAGCCCCATCTTTCTAATTACTTAATTATATTTGCTATTATAAATTCATCTTAAAAAGATGGTACTAATTTATTATTATAATGATATTCATTTAAGATATAAGGGAAACTGCTGTTTACTGATAAGTTAAAGCAATAGTCATTTTTATTCACCCAAAATAAAATGCAGAAACCTAATGACATTAAAATATTTTCATCCACTAACAACCGAATCTTACTATAAAAAACCTTTTTCATTATATTATTATATAATCTAACTGTAGGATAACACCGAGTTGTTTATACTTCATGATTAAAATAATTCTCTAAAAACTTATAAGGTGTTTTTCACGAAATCGCTTTATGATGTTTAGCACGATATTCTTTTTATTGTATTTAATAAGAGTGCTGATTTTGGAACCGGTTTTTATTCGTATGATGAAACTAAAGTACTTTAAGATGTAATTATGTATTAATTTATTCAAAAATATCACTTTCCATTTCATATTCAATTCTTTTAATCGCCTGTTCACAGCGGTAAATTCGGTTATCAAGTGCGGCTATTTTGCTTTGATTGATAATTTCGGACGATAGGTCTAGCTCGTATTTCATATCTTGTAGTCGGCGCAAGTAATCTAGGTGACGCATATGTTTTTGGACTAAGGTTTCTGTAATAATATTCTGGAACCCTTTTTTGCGTAGGTTTTGGGTTGCTAGTTCACGCGTTAGGGCAGCAATTTGGTTAACTAACTTGTCAGATAAAAAAGTTATTTGTTCAACTTTTTCTAATTTTATATTAGCAACTAGCACTTGATAAGTTTGTTTGATTTTTTCAAGATAAAACGTTTTATCTGTTACTATTTTATTAGTTTGAAATAACTGCTCGTTAAAATAAGGTTCTTGAAATTGTTGCTCGTTTGCTAAATTAATTTGCTGTTCTAATTTGTCAATTTGCTTTTGTAGTATAGTGAGTAAATTTGCCATTGTGATTATTCTTTATAATAAGTTGAGCTATTATTGTCTTGACCGAAATAATCACCTAAATGCAATTTTGCTAGGTTGATAATTTTCATAAATGCTTCAAATGTTAATTTATTGTCTTCTATACTATTTTTTTCGGCAATAATTTTTTTAGCAATTAATTTTATTTTTAATTGGTTATAACAGTCAATTAAATTAAGCGGTAAGGGCGATAGTGCACGTCTTCCTAGCCAAAATATTCCTTGCAAAGGCATGCTTAAGGTGAATAGTATGGTTATTATTGTTACAGCAATTTGTGCTGGCATGAAATATTGCCAAAGGAGCAAGCCAATAATGATAGGAGGCAAGTATTTATTTGCGGTTTTTATGTGGTTAATAATTTTTAATTCAGGAAATGAATGTGTTAGTTGTTTGTCCATTGGGCAAAGCTTCATATACCTTTGACCTGCTTTAAATGTGGTTATTAAATTCATATTATTGTGATTCCTCGACATTCACTTCTTATTGTCTTAAAATAGAGCCCATTCAAATTGGGGACTCTCTCTATTTTATCTCAAAAAGCAAGATATCAGAAGTCACCTTAGCGTAGTCACATTGATTTTAAATCATGTGTAAAGTTACCAACTTTGATTGGTATATGTCTTTTTATTCAATTTATAGGAATTACTATGTCATCAAGTAATAACGCTCTTGTTCTTAATTGCGGAAGTTCATCATTAAAATTTGCCATTATAAACCCTGAAAATGGTGATGAGTTTTTATCTGGTTTAGCTGAATGTTTTCATCTTCCTGATGCTCGTATTAAGTGGAAGCTTGATGGTGTTAAGAACGAAGCGTCTTTAGGGGCTGGCGCAGCACACAGTGAAGCAATTCGTTTTATTGTTAATAGCATCTTCCCACAAAAACCAGAATTATTAGATAGCATTAACTCGATTGGTCATCGTATTGTTCATGGTGGTGAAAAATATACCCAGTCAGTTGTTATCGATGATTCAGTATTAAAAGGAATCGAAGAAGCATCTGCTTTTGCACCGTTACATAATCCTGCACATTTAATCGGTATTCGTGAAGCATTTGCAGCGTTCCCGCACCTAAAAACTAAAAACGTTGCTGTTTTTGATACTGCATTCCATACAACAATGCCAAAAGAAGCTTATCTATATGCTCTTCCAAACGAACTTTATACTAAACACGGTGTTCGTCGTTATGGTGCGCATGGCACAAGCCATTATTATGTTAGTCGCGAAGCTGCTAAATTATTAAATAAACCAGTTGACCAAACTAATGTTATCACTTGTCATTTAGGTAACGGTGCATCAATTACTGCTGTTAAAAATGGTAAATGTGTTGAAACTTCAATGGGTTTAACTCCGCTTGAAGGTTTAGTAATGGGTACACGTAGTGGTGATATTGATCCAGCGATTATGTTCTTCTTACATGATAACTTAAAAATGTCTGTTGCTGATATTAATAACCTTTTAAACAAAAAATCTGGTTTATTAGGTTTGACTGGTGTGAGCAGCGACTGCCGTTATGTAACCGATAATTACGATAAAGACGAAAATGCTAAAAATGCTTTAGATGTTTTTGTTCATCGCTTAGTAAAATATATCGGCGGTTATGCTATGCTTTTAGATGGTCGTTTAGATGCTATCGTGTTTACTGGTGGTATTGGTGAAAACTCAGAAGAAGTGCGTCGTATGACATTACAAAAATTAGGTATTCTTGGTTTTGAACTAGATCAAGAACGTAACCTTGCAGCTCGTTTTGGTAATGGTGGTACAATTACTAAAGATGGTTCAACTATTGCGATGGTTATTCCAACGAATGAAGAACTTGTTATTGCTCAAGATGCTGCGCGTCTAACTGCTTAATAAATATTCAAAACCGCCTAAATGGCGGTTTGTTTTTATACAATAAAGATTTAAGAGGTAATAATTATGTCTCGTACAATTATGCTCATCCCAACTGGCACTAATGTAGGGTTAACAGGTGTGAGTCTGGGCGTTATTCGAGCTATGGAGCGTCAAGGTATTAATTTAAATGTGTTTAAACCTGTCGCGCAACCAAGAGCTGGTGGCGATGCGCCAGATAATACAACAACCCTAGTGAGCAACAATACATCAATTCCAACACTAAAACCGCTTAAAATGAGCCATGTTGAAAACCTATTAGGTTTAAATCAACAAGATGTGTTAATGGAAGAAATTGTTGCACTTTATGCTGAAAACACGAAAGGTGCTGACGTTGTTTTAGTTGAAGGTATTGTACCGACATCAGATTATCCTTTCGCTAATGAACTTAATAATAACATTGCTAAAACGCTTGGCGCCGAAATTATTTTTGTAGTTAATATGGGCAAAGATACGCCAGAACAACTTAGAGATCGTATTGAAATTGCGCGTTCTAATTTTGGTGGTATTAAAAATGAAAAAATTATTGGGGTGATTGTTAATAAAGTCAATGCGCCAGTTGAAGAGCAGAATCTTGCTCGTCCTGATGTTGCTGAGATTTATCATACACCTAAATTTGACGATAAGAAAATTACTATCGATGATTTAAATGCACACAGTCCATTGCCTGTTCTTGGTTGTATTCCATGGAATATCGATCTAAGTGCTTGTCGTGCTATAGATATTGCTAAGCATTTTGATGCAAAAATCATTAACGAAGGTTGTATTAAAAATCGTCGTATTAAACATGTGTCCTTCTGCTCTCGCAGCGTACCAAATATTATTAACCACCTACAACCAAATGCACTTTTAGTGACTTCTGCTGATCGTGCTGATGTGCTAGTTACTATTAGTTTAGCGGCAATGAATGGTGTGGCAATTGGTGGTGTACTCCTAACTGGTGGTTATGAAATCGACGATAAAGTCGCAAAATTATGCCAACCAGCTTTTGATACTGGTTTACCTGTATTTACGGTTAAAACCAACACTTTCCAGACATCGATCAGTCTACAACAATTTAATTTAGAAATCCCTGTTGATGACAAAGAGCGTATGGAAAACACCCAAAATTATGTAGCTGATCATATTGATGCTAAATGGATTAAATCATTAAATGAAGTGGTGAATTCTGTACGTCGCTTGTCTCCACCTGCTTTCCGTTATCAATTAACTGAGCTTGCGCGTAATGCGAAAAAAGTGGTGGTATTACCTGAAGGTGACGAACCAAGAACAGTTAAAGCAGCAGCAATTTGTGCTGAACGTAACATTGCAAAATGTGTACTTATTGGTAATCCTGACGAAGTGCGTAAAGTTGCCGCTTCACAAGGTGTGACTTTAGGTCAAGGTGTTGAGATCGTTGATCCTGAAAATATCCGTGAAAAATATGTTCCTCGCCTAGTTGAATTACGTAAAAATAAAGGAATGACTGAAGTTATTGCTCGTGAGCAATTGGCTGATAATGTTGTATTGGGCACTATGATGCTTGAAGCTAATGAAGTTGATGGCTTAGTATCAGGTGCGGTGCATACAACAGCTAATACTATTCGTCCACCGTTACAATTAATTAAAACTGCACCAGGCAGTTCCCTTGTTTCATCGGTGTTCTTTATGTTAATGCCTGATCAAGTATATATTTATGGTGACTGTGCAATTAACCCAGATCCAAATGCACAAGAGTTAGCCGAAATTGCCATTCAGTCGGCTGATACAGCAATCGCCTTTGGTATTGAACCTCGCGTTGCGATGATCTCATACTCAACAGGTAGTTCTGGTCAAGGTGCTGATGTTGAAAAAGTGAAAGAAGCAACTCGCATTGCTCAAGAAAAACGTCCTGATCTAATGATTGACGGCCCATTACAATATGATGCAGCGGTAATGCCTGATGTAGCTAAATCAAAGGCGCCTAATTCACAAGTTGCAGGTAAAGCTACTGTATTTATTTTCCCTGATCTTAATACAGGTAATACCACATATAAAGCAGTACAACGTTCTGCTGATCTTGTTTCGATTGGTCCTATGCTACAAGGTATGCGTAAACCAGTGAATGATTTGTCTCGTGGTGCATTAGTTGATGATATTGTTTACACTATTGCATTAACCGCAATTCAATCAGCACAAGAACAAAACGCTGCAAAATAAGTTTAGCAAGGCGTTCTAACTACAAATAAGAGGTGATACAATATCACCTCTTATTTTTTATATTATTTCATACTTTAGGAATAAAATTGATGAAAAAAGACATCCATCAACAGCGCATATTGATCCTTGATTTTGGTTCACAAGTTACTCAATTAATTGCTCGCCGTATTCGTGAAATTGGTGTGTACTGTGAACTTTGGCCTTGGGATGTATCAGAAGGGAAAATCAAACAATTTAATCCTAAGGGTATTATTTTATCAGGTGGCCCTGAAAGTACTACCGATGCTAATAGTCCTCGTGCTCCCGAGTATGTTTTTAATGCTGGCGTACCTGTTTTGGGTATTTGTTATGGCATGCAGACTATGGCAATTCAAGTTGGTAAGGGCGGTCAAGTCACTGGTTCTAACCAACGTGAATTTGGTTATGCTAAAGTGGATCTTGTTGGATCGTCAAAATTAACTGATGGTATTTTTGATAGCGCAAGTGAACAAGGCGTTAATCAACTTGATGTTTGGATGAGCCACGGTGATAAAGTAACAGCATTACCTGATAGTTTCACACTGATTGGGCGTACTGAAACTTGCCCATTTGCTATTATGGCTAATGACGAAAAACAATTTTATGGCGTTCAATTTCATCCAGAAGTAACTCATACTGTAAAAGGTTTCGAGTTATTGCAACGTTTTGTGATTGATATTTGTCACTGCGAAAAACTTTGGACACCATCTTCAATTATTACCGATGCTATTGCTCGAATTAAAGAACAGGTTGGCAATGACAAAGTATTACTTGGCTTATCAGGAGGGGTTGATTCTTCTGTTACAGCATTGTTATTACACCAAGCTATAGGAGATCAATTAACTTGTGTATTTGTTGATCATGGTTTGTTACGCTTGAACGAAGCACAACAAGTTATGGATATGTTTGGTAATAAATTTGGCTTAAATATCATCGCTGTAAATGCTGAAGACCGCTTTTTAGCTGCACTAAAAGGTGAAGCAGATCCTGAAGCAAAACGTAAAATTATCGGGCGTGAATTTGTTGCTGTATTTGATGAAGAGGCGGCAAAATTAAAAGATGTAAAATGGTTAGCTCAAGGTACTATCTATCCAGATGTTATTGAATCGGCTGCTGCTGATACTGGCAAAGCCCATGTAATTAAATCACATCATAATGTAGGCGGATTACCAGAAGATATGAAAATGGGCTTAGTTGAACCACTGCGCGAATTATTTAAAGATGAAGTCCGTAAAGTTGGTTTAGAACTTGGTTTACCTTATGACATGCTTTACCGTCATCCATTTCCTGGCCCAGGTCTTGGCGTGCGTGTACTTGGTGAGGTTAAAAAAGAGTATTGCGACTTGTTACGTCAAGCTGATGCCATTTTTATTGAAGAACTTTATAAAGCTGATCTATACCACAAAGTAAGTCAAGCCTTTACTGTGTTCTTACCTGTTCGTTCAGTAGGTGTAATGGGGGATGGTCGTAAATATGATTGGGTTGTATCCTTGCGTGCAGTTGAAACCATCGACTTTATGACGGCTCATTGGGCTCAGTTACCTTATGATTTCCTAGGACGAGTTTCAAATCGAATTATCAACGAAGTTAATGGTATTTCTCGTGTCGTATATGATATAAGCGGAAAACCGCCAGCGACTATTGAATGGGAATAATTGTATTTAATATCATGTAATCTCATATTGTCTTTTTTGTTATTTTAAGCCTTGTTTATCAAGGCTTTTTAACCTCATTTAATCCCACTTAGACTCAACTTTTTTAGAGGTATCTTTAATCAGGAATAAATACACTAACAAAAACTAAGTTTAAATTAGTAAAACAAAAGGAAAAAATAAAAATTCCATTTTGATTGTATGTTGCATTTTCTAAAATTGGGATAAACCCTTTTTCAAATTAGGTATTTGATAAAGTACTATCGACAATCGCAGAACAAACAAATATAAAATAAATAATATTTATGTAAATATCGAGCTAAAAAGAGTGTTTTGATGAAAAAATATTTGTTAAGTTTTGTATTAGTAATCTTTCCTGTATCTATTTTGTTTGCATTGCTAGCTCAAACCCAAACTCTTAGCGATCAGCAGTTAATTCACCAGCAAGAGCGTCAAAAAGCGCTAGAGGATTCATTAAAATTGAACTGCCCCTCAAAAATTGCGACTATTATCAAACAACAGACCGAAGGAAACACCCTCGCCAACACCGTCAGCCATGCCATACTCGGTGCGGTGGTAGCCGAGCTGCAAGGCAACTCTGCACTAGTGGGTGGCTTGGGTGCTGCTGCAAGTGAACGTGGTGCTGAAGTGATTGCGGGCATCCTTTACCCCGATAAAGACATCAAAAACCTAAGCCAAGAAGAAAGACAACAAATCAGCGCTCTAACCCAACTCGCCACAGGCCTAGCAATAGCTGCTGCCGGCGGTGATATCCAAGATGTCAATACAGGGGTTGCTGCGGGGAAAAATGCGGTTGAGAATAACTTTTTGGGACCAAAAGATCAGCATCGTTTAGAAGAGTTAAGAAATAAACGAAATAAAGGATTCTTAACTCAACAAGAAAAAATAGAAATGTTTATGCTTGATGAGTTAGATCAAAAAGGAGATTATCTAGTTGGAAAATATTATAAAGATCCGAACTCATTAACGGAAGCAGAGGTTCAACAACTAGCTGTATCTTTATCACGTTATTACCAACAAGTGGAAGGAATGAGCGGAGAAGAAGCCGCCAGACAATCAGTTAACGATTTATTAACAGGTAACTGGGGATATAGGCCTCATAATTATGATTATCCATATTTAGGAACAAAAGAGCAGCAAGAGCAATATAATGATGCTTACTGGGAATCTATCGGAAATAAATCATTATTTGAAAAATTATTTAGCTCTCGTGCAATGGATGAAAATGAAGAATATTATCGAGAACAATATAATATTCAGAAGTATCTTCAAGCAACGGAATGGGAGAGACAAGTCGGTCGTCCAGTAATGAACTTTTTGCCTGGAGGAGTAGGTTTTATTTATAATACGATGGATACAGTAGAATCAGCAAGTGCGTTATTTGATGTAACCAAAAGATTGAATAATGGTGAAGAATTTAGTACTGAAATGGCGATGAAATTAATCGATGCTGGTTTTACATTTATACCTGTAGCTGTTTCAAAATCGATTCCTAGAGGAGCTGGAAAGGGGAAAACCACTCTAACACCACCTATAAAAATTAATGTTGCAAATGATTTTACAAAATCGCCCCAATCTATTTGGGGAAGATCTGCTGATGATATTGCAAAAGATTTTCAGGCAGCTGGTTATCAAGTTAATGTTAGACAATCAACAAGAGGTTCGGGAAAGGTGGTCATTATTGAAGTTAAAGGTCATCCTGAAATTAGCCAGATACAGATACACCCAGGCGGAGGACGTCATGGAGGTAGCTATTATAAAGTATCAACAACAACACAAGGTACAATAAAAGTTGTTGATCCAAACACTTATAAACCAAGTGTGGGAGAAAAAGCGATAATTATTAATAAACCAAAGAGATAGAATATGAATAAGATTAAATGGGTAACTCAGGCAATAGCACAACCTTGTGAAATACAAAAGAGTTTATTTCCTGATTTTGTAAATATAGCTGATGAATTAGCAGTTGAGTGGGAGATGGCCTTAGATGAACTTAATGATCCTCTAGTAGCATCTTCTCTTACATCAGAACAAAAACTAGCAGTAAAAAAATTAGATGATTATATGTTATCTATAAGTGGAGCCTCTAATATTCAATATTGGAATAATGACGCACTTTGTGAAAGTGCTGAGTGGCAAAAAATGAGAAAAATGGCTATTGATATATTACTCATCATGAATTGGGAAAATATTGTACCAACAAAAGCTGATGCAATATATATCAATCATGGTTAAGCTCTAGTAGCTCAAACTTAACCCGACAATTCTAACAGTATCTTACTTAGTGTATTCGTTATTAAAAGTGGCAGTTAATACTGTCACTAAATTCTATAATTAATTTTTTAGTTACTAATTTCAGTTTAGCATCACTTTAGCCATTATTATTTTTATACACTATTGTAGAAAATAAAGCCTACTTGTTGCATTGCGCATTGTGTCATATCTCCTTCTATCTAAAACATAAAAAATACATTAAGTTACTATTTTTTACTTACAAAAAATCAGTAAGGAAAGATATTGATTTTATTTGAGTTTTTCTTGATGTTTTTGTGCTAGCCGTGGCGATAATAGCCTCAGAAGCGAAAGACAAGAGCCAAAACCGCCTTGACACAGGCACAATCAGCTTTAGTGATATCGAAATACCAAGTCAGTAGCAGCAGTGCAGGGGTAAGCTCTAGTGGCATGCCATCGATGCCAACCAGTCGCAATAAAAACGAAAGCGAACATTCGACGACACATTCAGCGGTATCAGAAGGGACGATAATTATCCGCAATAAGGATGAGCAAAAACAAGATATCAACGAACTAAGCCGAGATACTGAGCAGGCGAATAACGAACTCAAACACATTTTTAACAAACAAAAAGAGCAAGACATCATCGACCAAACGCAATTAGTGAGTGAAATTGGTGGTGAAACGTTAACGATGCTTAATCATATTGACCGGATAAGAGCCGAATCCAAGGCAAAAGAAGCAGTTGAAAAAGAACAAGAAAAAAGTAAAAACAAGGGACTAACAGAAGAAGAGCAACAAAAAATCTACGAAGACGCCTACAAAAAAGCGATGAACGAAGGGATGTCAACGATGGGCAGTGACACCCGTCAAGGCATTGACATGGCGGTTAG